>JAJRUE010000232.1 GCA_024277955.1 Alphaproteobacteria bacterium
CCCGCGCCTGGTTCAAGCTGACCCACCGCGACATGGGGCCGCGGGCGCGCTACCTTGGCCCGGACGTGCCCGACGAGGTGCTGATCTGGCAAGACCCGGTGCCCGAGGTGGATCACGACCTGATCGACGCGCAGGATGCGGTCGACCTCAAGGCGCAGATCCTGGGCTCTGGCCTGACGGTGGCGGAACTGGTCCAGACGGCCTGGGCTTCGGCGGCGACCTTCCGCGGCTCGGACAAGCGCGGCGGCGCCAACGGTGCACGCATCCGCCTGGCGCCGCAAAAGGACTGGGAAGTGAACCAGCCCGAACAGCTGATGCGGGTGCTCGACACGCTCGAAGGCATCCAGACCGCCTTCAACGCGGCGCAATCCGGCGGCAAAAGGGTTTCGTTGGCCGATCTGATCGTGCTGGGGGGCTGTGCGGCCATCGAAAAGGCGGCCAGCGATGCCGGCCACAAGGTCGAGGTGCCGTTCACGCCGGGGCGCACCGATGCTTCGCAGGATCAGACCGATGTCGACTCCTTTTCGGTGCTCGAACCTGTGGCCGACGGGTTCCGCAATTACCTCAAGACCGCCTTCACCATCTCGCCGGAAGAACTGCTGATCGACCGGGCCCAGCTGTTGACGCTGAGCGCGCCGGAAATGACGGTTCTGGTGGGTGGCATGCGGGTGCTTGGCGGCAATTTCGCCAATGCGCCGCACGGGGTGTTCACCGACCGGCCGGGTACGCTCAGCAACGACTTTTTCACCAATCTCGTGGACATGGGCACCGAATGGGTGCCGGTTTCGGACGATGCCGACCTGTTCGAAGGCCGGGACCGCGCCAGCGGCAAGGTGAAGTGGACAGCGACCCGGGTCGACCTGGTGTTTGGCGCCAACTCGCAACTGCGCGCCTTGGCCGAGGTCTATGCCCAGGACGACGCCGATGAAAAGTTCGTGCAGGATTTTGTCGCGGCCTGGGCCAAGGTGATGAACGCCGATCGGTTCGACCTGGCCTGATCCGCGCCAGCGCCTGCGCCGGGGGCGGCGCGGCGAAACCAGGAAAAAGGGGCGCGGCGCGCAATGCGCCGCCCCTGCCTGCTTTCACGCCCGCCTGTTTTCGCCCCGGCGCGAATGACGCCCGGCGGCAACGTCGCGCGGGGCCAAGGTTTTTGAAAAACCTTGGCCAAGGCGCTTTCAAGCGCCTTGGCCGCCGCGGCCCCGGCGGGATCAGACCTTGGGCTGGCCGACCTTCACGACCATCTTGCCAAAGTTCCGGCCCAGCAGCAGATCGTTGAGCGCAGCCGGCGCCTGTTCCAGCCCCTCGACCAGTTGTTCCTTGTAGTGGATCTTGCCCTCGGCCAGCCACCCGGTCATGTCGCGCACGAAATCCTGGTAGGCGCTGGCGGGAAAGCTGTCGAAAATGATGAAGCCCTGCATCTTGACCTTCATCCGCAGGATCGTGCCCATGATCATCGGCCCGAAATCCGGCCCATCCGGCAGGCCGGTCAGGTTATACCACGCCACCACCCCGCAGACCGGAACGCGGGCATGGGCATTGAGCAGCGGCAGAACCGCATAAAGCACCTTGCCGCCGACATTTTCGAAATAGACATCGATCCCCTCCGGGCAGGCCGCCCGAAGCTGCGCGGCGAAATCGTCGGCCTTGTGGTCGATGCAGGCGTCAAACCCCAGGTTTTCGACCACGTGGGCGCATTTTTCGGCCCCGCCGGCGATCCCCACCACCCGGCATCCCTTGATACGCGCGATCTGCCCGGCCGTCGCGCCCACCGGCCCCGAGGCCGCCGCGACCACCACGGTTTCACCGGGCCTGGGGTCGCCGATCCGCAGCAGCCCCGCATGCGCGGTGTAGCCCGGCATCCCCAGGATCCCCAGCGCCCAGGACGGATGATCCGGGTTCTGCCCGAGGTTGACCACTTCGCTCCCGTCCGAAACCGCGTAGTCCTGCCAGCCGCTGCCGGCCAGAACATGATCGCCCGGCACAAATCCGTCCAGGTTCGAGCGTTCGACCACCGCGACCACCTGGCCGGTCATCACCTCGCCGATCCTGACCGGTTCGGCGTAGGATTTCGCGTCGTTCATCCGGCCCCGCATATAGGGGTCGAGCGACAGGTATACCGTGCGCAACAGCATTTCGCCGTCGCCCGGGTCGGGCACCGGCCCGGTTTCCAGACGCAAGGTGTTTTCGTCCGGCAACCCGGTGGGGCGCTGGGCAAGAACGATGCGCCGGTTGATGTCGGATGTCTGTGGCATGGGTCTGCTCCGTTCGAATGCGGCGCCCCTGCGGGCGCGTGTCCTGGACACAGGTTCACCACGGCGCCGCGCAACATTCCAGCACCATCGCGCCGCCGCCGTGCATCTTGCCGGAATTTTCGCGCCCACCGATCACGGCGCAGGTTGGCCGCTACCGCGTAAAGAGCTTGCCCAGGCCCGGCAAGGTATCCTCGACCCCGGCCAGCCGCAGCATGTGCCAGCCCAGCGCCTGGTTGCTGGATATCGCGGCGACACCGGTGCGATGTTCGATCTGTTCAAGAACCGCCAGACACCGCAGGTTGGTGCAGGCGATGACCACCGCGTCGCAAGGCGCGGCCCCGGCCACCTGCTCTGCCGCGCGCAGGATGGAGGTTTCACTGATCCGGGCCACCACGCGGTCGTCGCCCTCGCCGAACGACCCAAAGCTGGCAATGGCCAGGCCCGCGTCCTCCAGCGCCGCGCGCATGGCGCGTGACACCTCGGGCACATAGGGGGTCACGAACCCCAGCCGCCGACCCCCCAGCGCGCGCGCCGCGGCGATGATCGCGGCCAGCGGATCGGTGACCTGCGCATCCGGAAAAACCGACCGGATCGCCCTGGCCACGTTCCTTGACCCGATCACGGTGGCCCCGGACGTGCAGCCATAGCCGATCACGTCAAAGCCCGGACCTTCGGGAAACATCCGCACGGCCCCAGGCAGGTCGCGTTCCATGGCGGCCAGCGTATCGGCGCGGATCTCGGGCGCCATCGGAATGCGGCTGTGATACAGCGCCACCCCGTCCAGCGCCGTGATCCGCGCCAACTCCGGTTCGAGCGTTTCATCCGCCTGCAGCACCACCACCACAAGCCTTGCCCGCCGGCCGATCCCGGCATCGGTGTCGAACGCCAGCTTCATGGGCCAGACCCCGCAATCACCGGAAGATCCGGCGGGGCGCGGTCGCTCAGCAGCTGCGCCCCGTTTGCGCGCACCACGATGTTTTCTTCGTGAACCATCATGCGGCCCTGCCCATAGGCCATCGAAGGTTCCAGCGTCAGCACCATGTTTTCCTCAAGCACGGTTTC
>JAJRUE010000233.1 GCA_024277955.1 Alphaproteobacteria bacterium
CATGGGCGGCTGCGATGCCAATCTGGGCGCTTATTACCCGACCTCTCAGGCGGTGAACATGCCCTATGCGCTGACCACCCTGGGCGTGCGGCTGGTGATCGGCGATACCGCCAATTCGCGCATCCTCGGGCTGGACGACAACACCATGGCCGCACATGCGGACCGGCTGAACGGCCAGCCGGACTTTGCCGCCAAGGGCGACAACGGCTGGGGACTGGCCGGGCGCGACACGCTGTGCTGGCCCTACGGGCTGGCGTCGCTGGGCAATACCGTGGCGGTTGCCGACAGCGGCAACAACCGCGTGCTGATCTGGGACGCGGCGCCATGAGCGGGGCCGTGAGCAGGGCCATGACCGGGACGCCGACCGGTTCCATGACCGGCGCCCGGCTGACCGTGCGCGGCCAGGTCCAGGGGGTGGGCTTTCGCCCCACGGTCTGGCGGCTGGCGCGCGAAATGGGGCTGACGGGGGATGTGAAGAACACCGGCGAAGGGGTGGTGATCCAGCTCTGGGGGGAGCGCGTCGAGGTGTTCCCCGAAAAGCTGCAGCAGGCACTGCCGCCGCTGGCGCGCATCGAAACTCTCGATGTCGAACCGATCGAGGCTCCGGCCCCGGACGATTTCGCCATCACCGCCTCGCAAGGCGGCGAGATGCGCGGCGCGGTGACGCCCGATGCGGCCACCTGCGCCGACTGCCTGGCCGAGATCCGCGATCCGTTTGCCCACCGCTACCGCTACCCGTTCACCAACTGCACCAACTGCGGGCCGCGGTTTTCCATCGTCACCGGCGCGCCCTACGACCGGGCCCTGACCACCATGGCGCCCTTCGACATGTGCGAGATCTGCGAAGCCGAATATTCCGACCCCGCCGACCGTCGCTTTCACGCCCAGCCGGTGGCCTGCGGACGCTGCGGACCGGGGATCTGGATCGAAAAGCTGGGGCGCGGCGCGGTCAACCTCGAAGCCTTTTCCATGCTGGACGACGTGGACGCCACCGGCGGCATGATCCTGAACGGCCATATCGTGGCGATCCGCGGGCTGGGGGGCGTGCACCTGGCCTGCGATGCGACCAACGCGCGCGCGGTAGAGGAACTGCGCCGGCGCAAGGCGCGCCCCGGCAAGGCATTCGCGCTGATGGCGCGCGACCTCGGCGTGGTGCGCAGCTACTGCGAGGTTTCCGAGGCCGAGGCCGAACTGCTCGCCAGCCCGGAAGCGCCGATCGTGCTGCTGAAATCGCGGCCCAACAGCCTGCCCGAGGCCATCGCGCCGGGGCTCGACCGGCTGGGGGTGATGCTGCCCTACACGCCGTTCTACCACCTGATCCTGCGTCGCATCGGCCGGCCCGTCGTCATGACCAGCGGCAACCCGGCCGGCCAGCCGCAATGCACCGGCAACCGGGAAACCCGCGAACGTCTGGCCGACATCGCCGATTTCGCCTGCCTGCACGACCGCGAGATTGCCAACCGCATCGACGACAGCGTGATGCGCGTGGATCTGGGCCGGGCGCGGGTTCTGCGCCGGGCGCGCGGTCTGGCGCCCGCCCCCATGACCCTGCCCGAGGGCTTTGCGAAGGACATCCAGCTGCTGGCCATGGGGGCCGAGCAGAAGAACACCTTTTGCCTGGTCAAGGGGGGGCAGGCGATCATGTCCCAGCACATGGGCGATCTGGAAGACGCCGCCACGCTCGCCGACATGACGCGCAACCTGGAGCTTTACGCGCGGCTTTTCGACCATGACCCCGCCGCCATCGCCGTCGACCGGCACCCGCAGTATCTTTCGACCCAGCGCGGTCATGCGATGGCCGAAGGCCGCCCGGTGATCGAGGTCCAGCACCACCATGCCCATATCGCCGCCTGCCTGGCCGAAAACGCCCGCCCCCTGGAGGCGCCGCCGGTGCTGGGGATCGCGCTGGACGGCACCGGGCTGGGCGATGACGCCACCATCTGGGGGGGCGAATTCCTGATCTGCGACTATCGCGGCTATCGGCGGGCGGGCTGCTTCAAGCCGGTGGCCCTGCCCGGCGGCGCGGCGGCGGTGCGCGAACCCTGGCGCAACGCCTATGCGCATCTGATGGCGGAAATGGGCTGGGGCGAACTGGCGGCCAACCACGCCGAACTGGCGCTGTTCGAGCGGCTGAAGGCCCTGCCCCGCGACACCCTGGACGCGATGATCCGCAGCGGAACCAACACGCCGCTGGCCTCCTCGGTCGGGCGGCTGTTCGACGCCGCCGCAGCGATTGCCGGCATCGCCTGGGACGAACAGCGCTACGAGGGCGAAGCGGCGATGCTGTTCGAGGCGGCCATCGACCCGGCGGCGATGGGCGAGCCCGACGACCTGGCCTATCCCTTCGCGATCCCGCGGCTCGGCGGCAAGGGCCTGCCCTATATCGAGCCGCTGGCGGTCTGGCGCGCGATGCTTGGAGATTTGCACCTGAACACGCCCACAGGCGTGATGGCGGCGCGTTTCCACCGTGGCCTGGCCCGGGCGATCGTCGCCATGGCCCGGCGGCTGAGTGCCGAGGGCGACATCGACACGGTGGCGCTTTCGGGCGGCTGCTTTCAGAACGCGACGCTTTTCGAACTGGTGCACCGGGGGCTGGAAGACGCCGGCCTGACGGTGCTCAGCCACACGAAGTTCCCTGCAGGTGACGGCGGAATTTCCCTCGGCCAGGCCGCCATCGCCCTGGCCGCAATCCAATCGGAGGACAAGACATGTGCCTAGGCATTCCCGGAAAGATCATCGAAATCACCGACGAAACGCGCAAGCTGGGGCTGGTGGAAATCTCGGGCGTGCGCCGGCAGGTGAACCTGGCCTGCATCGCCCGCGAAGACGCGCCGCTGTCGTCGCTGATCGGCGAATGGACGCTGGTGCATGTGGGCTTTGCCATGAGCCTGATCAACGCCGAGGAAGCGGCCGAGACCCTGCGGGTGCTGACGCTGCTGGGCGAGGCCCAGGAAGAAATCGCCGCGATGAAGCAGTCCGCGGTGCAACTGTAGGGGGCCGACATGGCCGACAACAAGGACATCCTGGACGGGCTCTACCCCTTCACCACCGAAGGCGGCACGCGGCGCGACATGAGCGAAGCCATCGCCGAGGCCTGCCGCGCCAAGGCCGAGGACCACCTGGCCACGGTGTCCGCCTTCTTTGCCGAGCAGAACGACAAGGTGGCGCGGGCGGCGGAAATCATCGCCGCCAGCTACCGCGCCGGCGGGCGGCTGCTGGCCATGGGCAACGGCGGATCCAGCTGCGACGCCTCGCACCTGGCGGTGGAGTTCCTGCACCCGGTTACCGCCGGGCGCCCTGCCCTGCCGGCGGTAAACCTGACCGCGGATGTGGCGATGCTGACGGCGGTGGGCAACGACGTGGGTTTCGGCCATGTGTTCCTGCGCCAGGTGATCGCCACCGGCCGCAAGGGCGACTGCCTGGTGGGGTTTTCCACCTCGGGCACCTCCGACAACCTGCTGGCGGCCTTCGAAAAGGCCCGCGCCATGGGCCTGTCCACCATCGGCTTTGCCGGCAAGGACGGCGGCGCGATGGCGAAATCGGACGCGCTGGACGTCTGCCTGACCATCGGCTCGGAGTCGATCCACCGCATCCAGGAAACCCACCTGCTGATCTACCACATCCTTTGGGATCTCGTGCACACGCTGCTTGCCGACAGCCGCTGGGTGCCCGAGGTCGACGAAACCATTGCCGCAACCGGAGACACGCCATGAAATACGCCGACGAATTTCGCGACCCCGTGCTTGCCAGGGCCCTGTTCAGCCGCATCGAGGAACTGGCGGCGAAAACCGGCGCCACCAAGGCGCAGCCGCTGAACTTCATGGAAGTCTGCGGCGGCCACACCCATTCGATCTTTCGCTACGGGCTGGAAAAGCTCTTGCCCGACAGCATCGACCTGATCCACGGCCCCGGCTGCCCGGTCTGCGTGCTGCCCATGGGCATCGTCGATGACTGCGTGCAGATCGCCCGCACGCCGGGGGTGATCTTTACCACCTATGGCGACGCGATGCGGGTGCCGGGTTCGCGCGGCAGCCTGCTGGCGGCGAAATCCGAAGGCGCCGACGTGCGCATGGTCTATTCGCCGCTGGACGCGCTGGAACTGGCCCGGCGCAACCCGGAGCGCGAGGTGGTGTTCTTCGGGCTGGGCTTTGAAACCACCATGCCGTCATCGGCCTTCACCGTGCTCGAGGCCGAGGCCGAGGGCATCGACAACTTTTCGCTGTTCTGCAACCACATCACCATCATTCCGACGATCAAGGCGATCCTCGACAGCCCCGACATGCGCATCGACGGCTTCATCGGGCCGGGGCATGTGTCGATGGTGATCGGCCAGGCGCCCTATCGCTTCATCGCCGAGCGCTACAAGCGCCCGCTGGTGGTGGCCGGTTTCGAGCCGCTGGACATCCTGCAGACCATCGTCATGCTGCTGGAACAGATCCTCGACGGCCGCGCCGAGATCGAGAACCAGTATGCCCGGGTGGTGCCCGAAGGCGGCAACGACAACGCGCTGGCGGCGCTGTCGAAAGTGTTCGAACTGCGCGAGTTCTTCGAATGGCGCGGGCTGGGGTCGCTGGATCATTCCGGGGTGCGGATGCGGGCGGAATACGCGCGTTTCGATGCCGAGATCAAGTTCAAGACCCGCAACCTGAAGATTGCCGATCCGAAATCCTGCCAGTGCGGCGAGGTGCTGAAGGGCGTGCTGAAACCCTGGGAATGCAAGCTGTTCGGCGACGTGTGCAACCCGGAAAATCCGGTAGGCGCGCTGATGGTGTCTTCGGAAGGATCCTGTTCGGCCTATTACCAATATGCCGGGGTGCGTTCCAAGGCGCTGCGCGCGCAGGCCGAGATTTCCGCGTCATGAAGGACCAGGGGCCGATGGAAACGCCGCGCCGCCGGGGCGGGAAACTGCAGGTGAAAAAGGTCACGCTGGCCCATGGCGGCGGCGGCAAGGCGATGCGCGACCTGATCGACGACGTGTTCGTGTCGGTCTTCGACAACCCCGAGATCGGCGAGATGGAGGACCAGGCGCGGCTGACGGACGCCGCGCTGCGCGAACCCGGCGCGCAGCTGGCCTTTACCACCGACAGTTTCGTGGTTTCGCCGATCGAGTTTCCCGGCGGCGACATCGGCAAGATCGCGGTCTGCGGCACGGTGAACGACCTCGCGGTGGGGGGGGCAAAGCCGCTGTGGCTGTCGGCGGCGATGATCATCGAGGAGGGCACCGAGGTCGAATTGCTGCGCAGGATCGCGCGCTCCATGCGCGCGGCGGCGGATGCGGCGGGGGTGCATATTGTCACCGGCGATACCAAGGTGGTGGAACGCGGCTCGGCCGACGGGCTGTTCGTGACCACCTCGGGTGTGGGCGTGATCGCGCCGGGGCGCGAACTGGCGGCTTCCCGGGTGCGCCCCGGCGACGTGGCCATCGTCAACGGCGTGCTGGGCGACCACGGCGCCGCGATCCTGGCGGCGCGCGGCGACATGGCGCTGAGCACGGCGATTGAATCCGACTGCGCGTCC
>JAJRUE010000234.1 GCA_024277955.1 Alphaproteobacteria bacterium
CGCAGGAAATTCACGCCGGCGGGCGTCAGCACCATCGGGCGGCGCGAATGGTCCAGCAGGCTGATGTTCAGGTTGTCTTCGAGGCTGCGCAGATGGTGCGAGACCGTGCTGATCGACAGCCCGGTGTCCGAGGCGACCTTTTGCACCGAGCCGGATTTTGCAACCTGCTGGAACAGCTCGAGGGACTTCAGGCTCAAATTCGTGCGTTGCATGTCTGACGGTCCCCGGTATCGGTCGCTTTACTATTATCGCCCCTAGATTTGACTTTATAGAAACAATTTTGCAAGTTTCTCGCAACTTATAAAAACCACGCCGCGCGCGAAAAAATCCGTGCGAGATGTTGGAGCGCAAGTTACCGAATTTGCCGCTTCAGGGGGTATTGCTGCGCCGGCGAATTCAACCAAACAGGGAGAATACAATGAAGACAATGCTCAAAAGAGCCTTGGGTGCCGGCGTTGCCAGCGCCGCACTTTTGTCCGGCGCGCAGGCGCTGATGGCGCAGGAACTGACGGTTGGCTATTTTCTGGAATGGCCGATGCCGTTTCAATACGCCAAGGTGATGGGCACCTACGAAAAGGAGCTGGGCGTCAAGATCAACTGGCGTTCGTTCGATACCGGCACCGCGATGAGTGCAGCGATGGCATCCGGTGACGTGCAGATCTCGGTCAGCCAGGGCGTGCCGCCCTTCGTGGTCGCGACCTCGGCCGGGCAGGATCTGCAGGCGGTCGATGTGGCGGTGTCTTATGCCGACAACGACAACTGCGTGGTGGCCGAGGCGCTGGAAATCGACAAGGCCAACGCCAAGGAACTGGAAGGCAAGCGCGTGGGCGTGCCGATCGGCACCGCGGCGCATTACGGTTTCCTCAAGCAGATGGAGCACTTTGGCGTTGACATCAACACGATGGAAATCGTCGACATGGCGCCGGCCGAAGGTGCTGCGGCGTTCTCGCAGGGCAACCTGGACATGGTCTGCGGCTGGGGCGGTGCGCTGCGCCGGATGAAGGAAAACGGCAACGTGCTGTTGACCGGGGCGGAAAAGACCGCGCTGGGCATCCTGGTGTTCGACGTGACCTCGGTTCCCGCGTCATTCGCGGCCCAAGACCCGGATCTGCTGGCCAAGTTCCTGAAAGTGACCGCTGATGCCAACGCCGTCTGGAACGCCGGCGGGGATGCCGCCAAGGCGATGGTCCCGGTGATTGCCAAGGACGCCGGCATGGACGAAGCGGCGACCGCGGAAACCATGTCGACCTTCGTCTTCCCGAGTATCGAGGAACAGCTTTCCCAGCAATGGCTTGGCGGCAGTGCCCAGACCTTCATGAAAGGCGTAGCCGGGGTCTTTGTAGCCGCCGGCGCCATCCCGAAGGCGCGCGACAGCTATGACAATGCGGTGAATACCGGCCCGCTCAAGGCTGCATCCGAAATGTAGGCAGGGGCGCATTTGCGCGATATGATCCGGGCGGGCATCCCGCCCGGATTTTTCGGTAAGGACAGATATTCGACATGGCAGACACGTCCACCGGCCTGACGATCGACAGCGTGTCGATGCGGTTCGATCTTCCGAATGGCAGCCATGTGCAGGCGCTCGAAAACGTCTCGATGCATCTTGAACCGGGGGATCTGATGTCGGTTCTGGGGCCGTCGGGCTGCGGCAAGACCACGCTTTTGAACATCGTCGCCGGGTTCCTGATGCCGACCGAGGGGCAAGTGGTTCTGAACGGCGCGCGGGTCACCGGGCCGGGGCCGGAACGCGGCATGGTGTTCCAGCAAGGGGCGCTGTTCGAATGGATGTCGGTGCGCGAAAACGTCAGCTTCGGCCCCCGGATGAAGGGCCAGTCGGCGGCGCAATACGGCGAAAACGTCGATCACCTGCTGAACGTGGTCGGCCTGCAGGATTTCAAGGACAAGGCGATCTACGAACTGTCGGGCGGCATGCAGCAGCGCGTGGCGCTGGCGCGTTGCCTGGCCAATGACCCCGACGTGATCCTGATGGATGAGCCGCTGGGCGCGCTGGATGCGCTGACGCGCGAAAAGATGCAAGGGCTGGTGCTGGATCTGTGGAAGGAAACCGGCAAGACCATCATCCTGATCACCCATTCCGTCGAAGAAGCGCTGCTGCTGGGCGAACGCCTGGTGGTGATGGCGCCGCGCCCCGGGCGCATCCACAAGGAATACCGCCTGCCGTTCGCCGAACGCGGCGTCGGGGCCGATCTGCGCGCGGTGAAAAAGTCCGAGGGCTACGAAGACATGCGCGAAGAAATCCTGTCGATGATCTGGGAAATGGAAGAAGAAATCATGGGCCGGGTGGAGAGCGCATCATGACCGGCATCATTCTTCTGGCGCTTTACGTCGCGATCTTTGTCGCGGCTTTCCTGGTCGTGCGCTTCGTGGTCAGCCGCGCGCGCGCGACGCGCGATTATACATCCCTGAAAACCGTGACCTTTGGCGATGAAAGCGCGGTGCGGCCGAACCGGGCGGCCTCGGTCATTTCGATCGTCACGATCTTTCTGATCTGGGGGGCGTTCACCGGCTCGAAGATCACGCCGCTGCACATGCCCGGCCCGTTCATCGGCGACGCCACCTTTACCTATACGGCGCGCAACGGCGCCGGCGAAGAGGCCACCGCCAAGGTGGTGGTGCGCGTTCATCCGATCAACGAAAAGCCCGAAAAGCCGCAGGTTTCAGGCGGCCGGGGCTTTGCCCGCGATGACGCCAAGACGATGGCGGCCTGGCGGTCGGGCCTGATCAAGGTTCTCAGGAACGACGAAGTGGCCGAGGGCGACAAGCTGAAGGTCGTCGCCATCGACGGCCAGCCAATCGCGCCGGGCGAAACCGTCAAGGTCATGGGTGGCAAGGTCAGCCTGACCGCCAAGGGGTCGGTCAATTTCTTTGCCGCCAAGGGGTTGCAGATGGAACCGATCTGGCTGCCCGCGCCCGAAGCCGTCTGGGCCCGCTTCATCGAGATCGCGTCGAACGGCTACCAGAACTTCACGCTCTGGCAGCACCTGGGGTCGTCGCTGACGCGGGTGCTGGCGGGGTTCCTTGCCGGTTCGATCGTCGGCATCCCGCTGGGCTACGCCATGGGCCTGTCCAGCTGGTTTCGCGGCTGGTTCGACCCGATCGTCGAATTCATGCGCCCGGTGCCGCCGCTTGCGCTGATCCCGCTGGTGATCATCTGGTTCGGCATCTGGGAAACCGGCAAGATCATCCTGCTGTTCCTGGCTGCGCTCTGGATCATGACGATCGCGGCGCGGGCCGGGGTTTCGGGGGTGAACATCTCGAAGATACACGCGGCCTACAGCCTGGGCGCCTCGCGCTGGCAGATCATGCGCCACGTGATCGTGCCCAATTCGTTGCCCGAGATATTCACCGGTGCGCGCGTCGCGATGGGCGTCTGCTGGGGCACGGTGGTCGCGGCCGAACTGGTC
>JAJRUE010000235.1 GCA_024277955.1 Alphaproteobacteria bacterium
AAATCCGGGGGCGTGGCCCATGGCGCGCGCGTGCTCGACCATCCGCAAAGCCACCACAAGCCCGAAGTCTACCCCGGCATCGCCGCCGCCCAGGCCGAAGCCCTCTTGCGCGATTTCTTCGCTAATCGCCGCTAGGGCCTGTCTTCAATTCCCTTGCGGTCCCGGAAAATGGCGAAATCCCGCAGGGACGCGGCGCATTTTACCCAGGAAAACGGGTGTTTCGCCTTCCGAGCGGCCAGATCGCTGCGTCAAAACACCCGCTGTCCCGGATAAAATGGGCACGCGCCGGGGCCGCAAGGTAAAGGAAGGCAGGCCCTGGCCGCCCCCCGCCACAGGCCCCCCAGCTTCTTCTGTCGAAAAATATCCCGGGGTTTGGGGCAGCGCCCCAACCGCACGAAGTGCCAGAAAACATCGCGCCGCAGGCGCGCCCGCTCGGATCGCCTTCAGATCCTTCAGATCTCGATGGCCTCCATCACCTGAGGTTCGATCACCTCGACCCCGGGCAAGGCCTCGGCAAGCGGTGCCGCCGATTGTTCGAGGATCGGGAACGTGCGGTAATGGCACGGGATCACGGTCTTGAAGTCAAAGAACGTGCTGGCGGCATAGGCGGCGCGTTTCATGTCCATCGTGAAATAGCCCCCGGCGCACAGAATGCCGATGTCGGGCGCGTGCAGCGCGTTGAACACCCCCATGTCGGCCATCACGTCGGTATCGCCGCTGAAATAGATCACATGGCCCTCACCCGCGATCATGAAGCCGCTTTCGTGGCCCGCGTAAACCGGCCCCTCGGGGCCATCGGCCGAAGACGAATGCGCCGCGTTGACCATCGTCACCGCCACATCCCCCAGCTGCACCGTGCCGCCCTTGTTGAAGCCGATCACCTTGGCGCCCTTGCTGGATTCCCACCAGCTCATCAGGTCGTAGATCCCGACGATCGGCGCGCCGGTGCTTTCGGAAATCGCCAGCGCATCGCCCGTATGGTCGCCGTGGCCGTGGCTGACCAGCACATGGGTGGCGCCATCCACCGCCTCCGCCCGCCGGGCCTCGTCGAACATCGGGTTCCCGGTCAGCCAAGGGTCCACCAGCAAGACCTGGTCCGCGATCTCGATGCGAAAACCCGAATGTCCCAGCCAGATGATTTTCATGGTCTTTCCTCCATTGACGGCTTTGTGCCCGAGTTTAGCGCCGTTTTCGCGCCTGTCACCTGTCGCGCGCCTTGCCCCTCGCCGCGCGGGGCGCTAAACGCTACCCGGTCAAACCAAGGGAAGACTGCGCATGTCGATCGACGTGAAAACCGCGGCCCATGTGGCCAAGCTTGCCCGCATCCGGGTGGATCAGGAACGCCTGCCGGCGCTCGCGGATGAGTTCAATACCATCCTCGGTTTCATCGAACAGCTGAACGAGGTTGACGTGGATGGGGTCGAACCGATGGTTTCGGTGACCCCGATGCGGCTCAAACGGCGCCAGGACGTGGTGACCGACGGCAACATGCCCGACAAGATCCTGGCCAACGCGCCCGACGCGCGCGAAGGTTTTTTCGCGGTTCCGAAGGTGGTTGAGTGATGACGGACCTGAACAAGCTGACGATTGCCGAAGCCCGCGACGCGCTGCGCAAGGGCGAAACGAGTGCGGTCGACCTGACCCAGGCCTGCCTGGGCGCCATCGAAGCCGCCGGCGCGCTGAACGCGGTGGTGCACAAGACCCCCGATCTGGCGCTGGAACAGGCCCGCGCCGCCGACGCGCGGCTCAAGTCCGGCGATGACGCCCCCGCGCTGTGCGGCATTCCGCTGGGCATCAAGGATCTGTTTTGCACCCGGGACGTGCCCAGCCAGGCCGGATCGTTCATCCTCGACGGCTTCAGGCCGCAATACGAAAGCACCGTGACGCAAAACCTGTTCGACGCCGGCGCGGTGATGCTGGGCAAGCTGAACATGGACGAATTCGCCATGGGCTCGTCAAACGAAACCAGCATCTACGGCGATGCGGTCAACCCCTGGCGGCGCGCCGGCGACGATACCCCGCTCACACCGGGCGGCTCGTCGGGCGGCTCGGCGGCGGCGGTGGCGGCCGACCTGTGCCTTGCGGCGACGGGCACCGATACCGGCGGCTCGATCCGCCAGCCCGCGGCGTTCACCGGCATCACCGGCATCAAGCCCACCTACGGGCGCTGTTCGCGCTGGGGGATCATCGCGTTTGCCAGCTCGCTCGACCAGGCGGGGCCGATGACCAAATCGGTGCGCGATGCGGCGATCATGCTTCAGGCGATGAGCGGCCACGACCCCAAGGACAGCACCAGCGCCGACATCCCGGTGCCGGATTTCGAGGCCGCCCTGACCGGCGACATCCGCGGCAAGAAGATCGGCATTCCGCGCGAATACCGCATGGACGGCATGCCCGCCGAAATCGAAAAGCTCTGGTCCGAAGGCCAGGACATGATGCGCGACGCCGGCGCCGAGATCGTCGATATCTCGCTGCCGCACACGAAATACGCGCTGCCGGCCTATTACGTGATCGCGCCGGCGGAAGCGTCTTCGAACCTCGCGCGCTACGACGGGGTGCGCTATGGCCACCGCGCGAAACTGGCCGCCGGCGACGGCATCACCGAAATGTATGAAAAGACCCGCGCCGAAGGCTTTGGCGACGAGGTTCAGCGCCGGGTGATGATCGGCACCTACGTGCTG
>JAJRUE010000236.1 GCA_024277955.1 Alphaproteobacteria bacterium
CTGCTGTGGACCTTCGTGGGCTGGATCGACAGCTGGGTGCTGCCTTTCGTGCCCCAGGCCTACCAGCCCGACACGTTGGTGAAAAAGCTGCTGGGCGAAGACGCCACCATAAACGTGCGCGGCGTCGGGGTGGTGGTGTTCTTCCTTTTCACCCTGCTCATCGGCTGGGTCGCCAAGGGCTTTATCGGCCGCTCGGTGCTGGCCTGGGCCGAAGGGCTGGTGGACCGGATGCCGGTGGTGCGCTCGGTCTACAACGGGCTGAAACAGATCGCCGAAACCGTATTCTCGCAAAAAGACACGTCCTTTGAAAAGGCCTGCCTGGTGGAATATCCGCGCAAGGGGATCTGGGCCGTGGCCTTTATCTCGACCGAGGCCAAGGGCGAAATCAACCGGATCATCCCGCGCGACGAACAGCTGATCTCGGTGTTTCTGCCGACCACGCCGAACCCGACCTCGGGCTTTTTGCTGTATGTGCCCGAATCCGACGTGATCGTGCTGGACATGACGGTCGAGGACGCGGCCAAGCTGGTGATCTAGGCGGGGCTGGTCTATCCGAACCCGAAAGATCCGACCAGGCCGGCGGTCGCGGCGCGCTAGAGCCGGATGCTCGCCGCCTTTTCCACCGGCTTTCTCACCTCGCTGTCGCTGATCCTGGCCATCGGGGCGCAAAACGCCTTTGTGCTGCGCCAGGGGCTGCGCCGGGCGCATGTGTTCTGGCTCTGCCTGCTGGTGGCCGGCTCGGACGCGGTGCTGATCTCGGCCGGAATTGCCGGCTTCGGGGCGCTGACCACCCGGTTTCCGGCGGCGCCGCAGCTGCTGGCATGGGGCGGGGCCGGTTTCCTGATCGCCTATGGCGCGCTGCGCCTGCATGCAGCCTGGCACGGCGGCGAAACCCTGCCGGAGGTCGGCGATTCCGCCGGCCTTGGCGCGACGCTGGCGGCCGGGGCGGCGTTCACCTGGCTCAACCCGCATGTCTATCTGGACACTCTGGGGCTGATCGGGGCGGTTTCGGCCCGGTTCGGGGAAACCGCGCTCAAGGCGTCGTTCGGGATCGGCGCGGTCGGCGCGTCCTTCCTGTTCTTCTTTGCGCTGGGCTATGGCGCGCGTCTGCTGGCGCCGCTGATGCGCTCGGCCCGGGCCTGGCGCATGCTCGATCTGGGGATCGGGCTGACCATGTGGGCGCTGGCCGCCGGGCTGCTCGCTGGCTGAACCCGCCGGCGCGTCGCAAGGATATTCCACCGTCCCTGGAACGCGGAGGGCCGCGGCGGACCCGAAGGGGGCGCGCAGGCGCGCGTTCTACAGCGCGGTCCAGCCGCCATCGACGCTGATCGTGGTGCCGGTGATCTGCTCGGCCGCCGGCGAACACAGAAAGACCACCGTGCCGCCGATCTGCTCGACCGTGGCGAACTCGCGCGACGGCTGGCGTTCCAGCATCACCTCGCGGATCACCGTTTCGCGGTCCAACCCGTGCGCCGCCATCTGGTCGGGGATCTGCGCTTCCACCAGCGGGGTCAGCACATAGCCGGGGCAGATGGCGTTGCAGGTGATCGGCTCGCGCGCGCATTCCAGCGCCACGGTTTTGCTCAGCCCGACAATGCCGTGCTTGGCCGCCACATAGGCCGCCTTGTAGGGCGACGCGGTCAGCCCGTGGGCCGAGGCGATATTCACCACCCGCCCCCAGCCGGCGGCGCGCATCATCGGCAGGGCGGCGGCGGTGGTGTGAAAGGCCGAACTCAGGTTGATCGCAATGATCGCATCCCATTTTTCCGGCGGAAACTCGTCGACCGGGGCCACGTGCTGAATGCCGGCGTTGTTCACCAGAATGTCGCAGCCGCCGGCCTGTTCGATCAGCGCCCGGCATTGCGCGCCATCGGCCATGTCGGCGGCGATGTAGCGCGCCTCGACGCCGAATTCCGCCGCCAGCGCCCGGGCCAGGTCGTGATCCTCGTCCCGGTCGGTAAACGAGTTCAGCACCACGTTCGCCCCGGCCTGCGCCAGCGCCCGGGCCACCCCCAGCCCGATACCCGAATTCGACCCCGTGACAACGGCGGTTTTCCCCGAAAGTGTCATCTCGTCACCCCTTTGCAATGAACGGTGCAACCATAGACCCGCGCGCAGCCGTCCGCGAGCGGGAAGTGCCCCCGCGCAGGCGGTTTTCAGCGGGGCCGGCCAAGCGTGACGGCATCGGTTTCGCAAGCGGCGCGGGCGGCGCGGGCGGCGCTGCATCCGGGCCCGGCGCGCCGG
The DNA here is from genome assembly GCA_024277955.1 of Alphaproteobacteria bacterium. Classification (GTDB taxonomy): domain Bacteria; phylum Pseudomonadota; class Alphaproteobacteria; order Rhodobacterales; family Rhodobacteraceae; genus JAJRUE01. The sequence goes on from JAJRUE010000236.1 coordinate 2,245, forward strand.
CTGGCGGCATTCGCGCGGGCGCAGCGGGGCCGGCCGGCGATCGGCAAGAGCGGGGAAAAAACCTGCGGGCGGGGCCGGGGTGATTCGCCCCCCGCCCTGCGACCGGCGAACAGCGCCTCGGGAAAACCGCCGCCACCGCCAAAATCCACCCCTCCAAAAAAAACGCCCGCACGAGGCGGGCGTAAAGTTGTTGAGGCAGGTTTCATACAGGCAAGAAACCTATCGAGCAGTGACGTCTTTATACGCGAGCTATCGCTTACGGCCAAGCTAAAAGTTTGAAAAGGCAACGGCATCGCCCTAGGATTCGCGACAAGAAAACAACAGGGCGGAAGGATTGTTGCCAAAATGAAACCAGTGTTTTTCCCGAAACGGCTTTTGGGCGTCGCCGCGATCGCCCTTGCAACCTTGGCCAATCCCGCGGTTTCAGAGCCGCGCCACGCCATAGCTATGGCCGGAGACCCCGCCCTGCCACCTGATTTTGTGTCCCTGCCCCAGGTGAACCCGGACGCGCCCAAGGGGGGGCGAATCGTTTTCGCCCAGCCCGGCAGCTTTGATTCGCTCAACCCCTACATTCTCAAGGGGCGCGCGCCCTGGGGGGTGCGGGCGCATGTGTTCGAAAGCCTGATGGGGCGCTCCTATGACGAACCCTTCACGCTTTACGGACTTCTGGCCGAATCAATCGACACCGGACCGAATCGCGAATGGGTCGAATTCACCCTGCGCCCCGAGGCCCGCTTTTCCGATGGCACCCCGGTCACCATCGAGGATGTCATGTGGTCCTACGAGACCCTCGGCACCAAGGGCCACCCGCGCTATCACCGGGCCTGGAAACAGGTGGAAAAGATGGAACAGACCGGGCCGCGCTCGGTGCGGTTCACGTTCAATTCCGACAATCAGGAACTGGCGCTGCTGATGGGGATGCGGCCGATCCTGAAAAAGGCCCAGTGGGAGGGGCGCGATTTCACCGTTTCGGGCATGGACGTGGTGCCGATCGGCTCGTCGCCCTATGTGATCGACAAGGTCGAGCCGGGCCGCTACATCAGCTTCCGGCGCAACCCCGACTACTGGGGCAAGGACGTGCCCTTCATGCGCGGCCAGGCCAATCTGGACGAAATCCGCTATGATTACTACGGCGACGGGGATGTCGTCTTTGAGGCCTTCAAGGCCGGCGAAGCCAATGTCTACCGCGAAGGCAATGCCGCCAAATGGGCCAGCCAGTACGATTTCCCGCGCGTGCAGTCCGGCGAGATCGTCAAGTCGATCATCCCGCACAAGCGGCCCTCGGGGATCCGCGGCTTCGTGATGAACATGCGCAACCCGATCTTTCGCGACTGGCGGGTGCGCGATGCGATGATCCATGCGTTCAACTTCGAATACATCAACGAAACCATCACCGGCGGCACCCAGAAGCGGATCCTGTCCTATTTCTCGAACTCGGTCCTGGGGATGAGCCAGGGCCCCGCCCAGGGCAAGGTGCGCGCGCTGCTCGAACCCTACAGGGACGTGCTGCTGCCCGGCGCGCTGGAAGGCTATGCGCCGCCCCAGGGCGATGGCACCGAGCGCAACCGCAAGGGCATCGCCGCGGCCCTCGACCTGATGGAGCAGGCCGGCTGGACGGTGCAGGACGGGGTGATGAAGAACGCCGCGGGCGAGCCGTTCACCTTTGAAATCGTGCTGAGCCAGGGGGCGCGCGAAACCCGGCAGATCATCGATCTCTACCTGTCGGCGCTCGACCGCATGGGGATCACTCCGACGGTCACCGTGGTGGACAGCGCCCAGTACCGCGAACGCACCAACAATTACGACTTCGACATGGCCTATTACCGGCGCGGCCTGTCGCTGTCGCCGGGCACCGAACAGCGCCTGTACTGGAGCGGCGAAGGCATCGACAAGCCCGGCACGCGCAACTGGATGGGCATGGATTCGCCCGCCGCCGACGCGATGATCGACCAGCTGCTGACCGCCGGCAGCCAGGACGATTTCCGCGCCGCCGCCAAGGCCCTGGACCGGGTGCTGACCACCGGGCGCTATGTGATCCCGCTGTGGTTTTCCGACCATTCGCGCCTGGCCCACGCCCGCCAGCTGCGCTTTCCGGAACATATCCCGATGTATGGCGACTGGCTGGGCTTTCTGCCCGACACCTGGTGGTGGGAGGAATGAACCGCCGGTAGCAGGGCGAGGTTGCGGTTTCGTGGCGGGCGGCCCGCTGGCAGCAGGGCCTGTTGCGGGCGGGGCCGTTTGCTGGACCGGGGCCGGTTGCGGGGCTGGGGCCGGATCAGGTTCCGGGCGCGGGGCTGCTGACGCCGACCGGCTGCGAAACCGTGGCCAGGATCGGGCGGAACATGACCGCCGGCGCGCATGATCCCGGGGCGATGATGCTCTGAACCGGCGCGCGGATCGGCGGCGCTTGTCTTTGCGGCGAGATGGGCTGGCCGATGGCCCGCACCGAGACGCGCTCGCCTTGAATAAGGCGAGAGCCGGCCGGTTGCCGACCAGCGGCGCATCGGGGCCCGGCGGCCCGCGACCAGCGGCCCGCGAAAACCGCGCGCCTTCCGGCCATTGCCAATCCGCGCGCGGATGCGTAGCCAGATCGCATGACCGACCGCCCTGCCATCTGCGACCGGCGCCCGGCGCCGCCCTGCCCCGCCCCGTTCAACCTGGCCGCCTGCGTGCTGGCGCGCTCGGACGCGCAGGGCGACAAGCCGGCGCTGGAAATCCTGTCGCCCGAAGGCGCCCAGACCCTGACCCACGCCGCCCTGGCCCGCCGCGTCCGGCAGGTGGCCAGCGGGCTCAGGGCGCTGGGGTTGCGCCCCGGCGACCGACTGCTGATGCGGCTGGGGAACAGTGTCGAGTTTCCGCTGGTCTATCTTGGGGCGATCCATGCCGGGATCGTGCCGGCCCCGACCTCGGCGCAGCTGACCGGCCCCGAGATCACCGCCATCGCCCGCGACCTGCGCCCGCGCGCCATCGTCGCCGCGCCGGGGGTGGCGCTGCCCGACGACCGCGGCGAAATCACCATCGGCCCGGACGATCTGCGCGGCTTCGAGACCCTGGGCGAAGCCGACCCCGAGCTGGGTGATCCCGACCGGCCGGCCTATGTGATCTTCACCTCGGGCACCGGCGGACGGGCGCGCGGGGTGATCCATGCGCATCGCGCGATCTGGGCCCGGCGGCTGATGTGGGACGGCTGGTACGGGCTGCGCGAGGACGACCGGCTGCTGCATGCCGGGGCCTTCAACTGGACCTATACGCTGGGCACCGGGCTGATGGACCCCTGGGCGATCGGCGCCACCGCATTGATCCCGGCGCCCGGGGTGTCGCCCGGCGATCTGGGCCGCCTGCTGCACCGCCACGGCGCGACGATTTTCGCAGCCGCGCCCGGAGTTTACCGGCAGATCCTGCGCGCCGGGCCGGGCCGGTCCGAAGATCTGCGCCACGGGCTTTCGGCCGGGGAAAAGCTGCCCCAGGCCACCGCGCGCGCCTGGCGCGAGGCCACCGGAACCGAGATCCACGAGGCCTTTGGCATGTCCGAATGTTCCACCTTCATTTCCGGCGCGCCGGGCGAAAGCCTGCCCGGCGGCGCGCTGGGCCGGGTGCAGCCGGGCCGGCGGGTGGCGATCCTGACGCCGGACGGGGTGGCGCGGCTGGGCGAAGCGGGCACGATCGCGGTTTCGCGCGACGATCCGGGGCTGATGCTGGGATACCTTGGCGGCGGCGAAGAAGAGGCGGCGCGGCTGCGCGGCGACTGGTTTGTGACCGGCGACAGCGGGGTGATGGACGGCTCGGGCGCGGTGACCTACCTGGGGCGCGAAGACGACATGCTGAACGCCGGCGGCTACCGGGTGTCGCCGCTGGAAATCGAAGCCGCCATGCGCGAGGCCCCCGGCATCGGCGAGTGCGCCGCCATCGATGTCGAGGTCAAGGCCGACACCCGGGTGATCGCCCTGTGCCACACGGGGCGCGCGCCGAGCGGCGATCTTGAGGCCCATGCGGCGCGGGTTCTGGCGCGCTACAAGCAGCCGCGGCTGTATTTCCGGGTTGGTGAAATGCCGCGCAACGCCAATGGCAAGCTGATGCGCCGCGCGCTGAAGGCCAGGTTTTCGCCGGGTGGCGGGGGTTGATGCCTCCGGCGGGGATATTTTTGGACAGAAGAAGGGAGGTGGGGGGCAATCGTCGGTGTCCGGCTGTGGTTTTGGGGCTGGTAAACCGGTTGGTTTAGCGCCTACATATCGGGCAAACGCGGGAATTTCTGATGATCAAGCTCGACATTCTTTCGGATCCGATCTGCCCCTGGTGCTATATCGGCAAGGCCAATCTTGACCGGGCGCTGCAGGCCAATCCGGATCATCCCTTTGTCATCGAATGGCATCCGTTCCAGCTGAACCCGACGATGCCGCGCGAAGGCATGGACCGGCGCGAGTATCTGGAAACCAAGTTCGGCGGCCAGAAGGGCGCGGTCGAGGTTTACGGCCAGATCGCGCGGGCGGCCTAGGCGGCGGGGCTGGAGATCAACTTCGAGGGCATCAAGCGCACGCCGAACACGCTGGATGCGCATCGGCTGATCCACTGGGCGCTGATCGAGGGGCGCCAGACGGCGGCGGTGGCGGCGCTGTTCAAGGCGTTTTTCCGCGAGGGACGCGACATTGGCGAGCGCGACGTGCTGTGCGAGGTCGCCCAGAGTATCGGGATGGAGGGCGATCTGGTGCGCCGGTTGCTGGAAAGCGGCACCGACGAGGCCGAAATCCGCGAGCGCGACGCCAGGGCGCGGGAAATGGGGGTGAGCGCGGTGCCCACCTTCATCGTCGGCGGCCAGGCGGTGGTGCCCGGCGCGCAGAAGCCCGAGTTCTGGCAGGAGGTGATCGCCGATTTCCGTGCCGCCCAGGCGACCGGGGCCGACGCGGACCCGGCGGGGGAACCGGATGGGGAATCGGGCCCCACATGAGACATCGCCGCCTGCCGATCGTCGAGTTCATCGCGCTGATGGCGATGCTTTTTTCGATGGTGGCCTTTTCCATCGATTCGATGCTGCCCGCCCTGCCCCGGATCGCCGCCGAACTGAGCCCGGACGCCCCCAACCGGGCACAGCTGGTGGTGACTTCCTTCATGCTGGGGCTGGGGCTGGGGTATTTCGTGACCGGGCCGTTGTCGGATGCCTGGGGGCGGCGGGTGGTGGTGATGGGCGGGATCGTGCTGTTCATCATCGGGGCGGTGCTGGCCTGGCTGGCGCGCTCGCTCGAACTGCTGTTGCTGGCGCGGATGTTTCAGGGGCTGGGGGTGGCCGGGCCGCGCATTGCGCCGCTGGC
>JAJRUE010000237.1 GCA_024277955.1 Alphaproteobacteria bacterium
ACCGATCGCCATTGCCGAACCCTGCACCGGCTGCTTTGCCGCCGCGCGCTGCTTTATACCGAAATGGTGACGGCACCGGCGCTGGTGCGGGGCGGGGCGCTGCATCTGCTGGATTTCGGTGCCCATGAAGCGCCGGTGGCGCTGCAACTGGGGGGATCGGACCCGGATGAACTGGCGGTTGCGGCGCGCCTGGGGCAGCAGGCGGGTTACGGCGAAATCAACCTGAACTGCGGCTGCCCGTCGGACCGGGTGCAATCGGGGGCCTTTGGCGCGGTGCTGATGCAGCAACCCGGACTGGTGGCCGATTGCGTGGCCGCGATGCGCGAGGCGGTGGATGTCGAGGTGACGGTGAAATGCCGCATCGGGGTCGATGATCAGGACCCCGAACAGGTGCTGCCCGAGTTTCTGGCGCGGATCAGCGCGGCGGGCTGCAACCGGGTGATCATCCACGCGCGCAAGGCCTGGCTGCAGGGGCTGAGCCCGAAGCAGAACCGCGAAGTGCCCCCGCTGGATCACGATCTGGTGCTGCGGATGAAGGGGCTGTTTCCGGGGCTGCACATCTCGCTGAACGGCGGCATTGAAACGCTGGCGCAGGCGCGCGGCTTTCTCGATGCCGGGCTGGATGGGGTGATGATCGGGCGCGCGGCCTATCACCGGCCCGCCGATATCCTGTGCGCCGCCGATCCACTGGTTTTCGGCAAGGGGCAGGCCAGCGAGCCGGTCGAGGCCGCGCATGCGATGCTGCCTTATATCGAGGCACATCTGAGCACCGGCGGCCGTCTGCATCAGGTCACGAGGCACATGCTGGGGCTGTTTACCGGCCGCCCCGGGGCGCGGGCCTGGCGGCGGATGCTGTCGGAAGGCGCGGTGCGGGATGGGGCCGGGCCGGAACTGGTGGTCGCGGCGCTGGCGCTGGTAGACGGGGCGGCGCGGTGAGCGCGGATTTCCGGCGCCGTGGCTGGACCCGGTTCCCGGTCGAGCCGATGGTGGCCGATTGGGCTGCCCATGCGCTGGCTCCGGCGCGGGCGGCGCTGCGCGATCCCGAACTGGCGCAATGGCATGTCTGCGAAGGCACCTGGTTCGTTGGCGTCGATGCGCTGCCCAACGATGCCCTGGGCCGGGTCGGCGGGTCGGAACCGTTGCGCGGCGCGGCGATGGATTTCATTGCCCGCGCGATCGGCCCGGTGAAACCGCTGCATCGCGGTCAGGTCAGCGTGGTCCGGCCCGGCTATCCACAACCGAGGGCGGGGGAATCCCCGGCCGCCTTCCGGTTTCGACGCGACCGCGATGCGGCGCATGTCGACGGGTTGCACGCGACCGGCCCCGATCGCCGCCGGATGTTGCGCGAGGCGCATGGCTTCATCCTCGGCCTGCCGCTGAGCCGGTTCGATCCGGGCGCCGCGCCGCTGGTGGTCTGGGAGGGCAGCCACGAAATCATCCGCCGCGCCCTGCGCGATGCGCTGACCGGGCATGATCCGGCGGATTGGGCCGGGGTCGATCTGACGGCACCCTACGCCGCTGCCCGCCGCGAAGCGTTCGAGACCTGCCCCCGGGTCTTGATCCATGCCGGCCCCGGCGAGGCCTGTCTGCTGCACCGGCTGGCGCTGCACGGGGTGGCACCGTGGCAGGAAGGGGCAGAGGCCGGGCCGGACGGCCGGATGATCGCCTATTTCCGACCCGAGCTGACGGGCGGGGTGGTCGCCTGGCTGAACGATCCCTGAGGCGGCCGGAGTAGCGGCCCTATCGCGCCCGCCGCGCCGCGCGCCCGCCGCGGCGTTTCTTCAGGCGCGGCGCGCGCGCGGGCAGGGCATCCATCACCGATTGGCGTTCATCCGGGGTCATCCGCGACCAGTTGGCGATCTCGTCGAGGGTACGCAGGCAGCCGGTGCAGATCTGCTCCACCGGGTGGACGACGCAGATGTTCACGCAGGGCGAATCCACTTCGTCGCGCTTCCAGACGGGTTCTTCGTTCATTGCCGGGTCCCGGTCTCCAGATGGCGCAAACGATCCAGCGCCCCCTGCAGGATATAGCCCGCCGCCACATGGTCGATCACCTGTGCGCGACGTCTGCGTGTCGTATCCGCCTCCAACAGGGCCTTTTCGGCGGCCACGGTGGACAGCCGTTCATCCCAGAACCCGATCGGCAATTCGCTGAGACGGGAAAGATTGCGCGCAAAGGCCCGGGTCGACTGACAGCGCGGCCCTTCCGAGCCGTCCATGTTGCGCGGCAGACCCAGCAGCAGCCCGCCGATCTGACGCCCCTCGACGATTTCCAGCAGGCGTGCGGCGTCCAGCCCGAACTTGCGCCGCCGGATCGTCTCCAGTGGCGAGGCGACGGTGCGCCTCCGGTCCGAAACCGCAATGCCGATGGTCTTTTCGCCCAGATCGAGCCCGATCAGCGCGCCCTCCCGGGGCAGGACATCGGCGAAATCGGCCAGTTCGTCATGGATCATTCGATCACGCCGGCCCGGCGTGCGGCATCGCGAATCGGCGACAGGGCGGAATCGTTGCCGGCGAATTTCTCGGCCGCGTCGTCATAGATGGCCCTTGCGCGGTCGGCTTCGCCCAGCACCCCCAGCGCGCCGATCAGACGCGCCCATTCCGCCGGGCTGCCGCCTTCGGTCCCGAGACGCTCCGACAGCCGCTCGACCATCGAGCGGATCATCGCCTGACGTTCCTCGTCGGTCATTTCGCCGGCGGCCTGCACGTCTGCGGCACTGGGCCCGGCCAGCGGCGCGCCATTCGGGGCGGCGGCGGGCGGCAGGGTGTATTTCGACAGCCCCGCACGACGGGCGGTTTCCTCGATGTTGGCGCGGATCGGCGGCACCCAGGGTGCGTCCGGCGTGCTTTCGTTCAGCAACGCCTCCCAGACCTGGAAGGCGATGTCCGGGCGCCCGGTCTGGGCCATCATCAACCCCCAGTAATACCGCGACGCCCCGTCGCGCGGATCCAGTTCCAGCGCGCGCTTCAGGGACGCCTCGGCCTCGGGAGAGACATAACCCTGCGCGGCCAGAACCAGCATGTCGGCGTAGTCGGAATAGTCGGCGGCGGTGGCGTCTTCCCCCTTGATACGCAGGATTTCGGCCTGCGCCTTATGCGCGGCGACATAGTTGCCCATTACCGCCTCGTTGCGCGCCAGCAGGGTCTGGCCCTGCAGATCGTCGGGGCGCTTGGCCACGGTGCGGCGCAGTTTTTCGACCAGATCGAGGTAATCCTGGCTGACATCCTGGCGCGGCGGCGCTGGCGGCAATTCTGCCTCGGCCTGCGCCTGCGAGGGGCGGGATTCACGCAATTCCTGCGCCATTTCGATTCGGGTGGCCTGGGACAGATCGCGATACCCCGGCGCGCCCAGATTGAAATAGAGCAGCGAGCTGCCGCCCAGCACCACCACCGCCAGCAGCGTCACGATCACGCCGGTGCCCATCAGCGGGCGCTTGTCGGGATCGGTTTCGCGTCGCAGCGCGGCGTCGGCGGCCAGGATTCGGCGCGACACCTCGGCGCGGATACGTTCAGCGTCGCTTTCGTTGATCAACCCGCGCGCCAGATCGCGATCGACCTCGGCCAGTTGGTCGCGGTAAACCCGCAAATCATAGGCGGCCGCCGGTTCGGCCCCCGGGCGCCCGCGCAGCAGCGCCAAAATCAGCAACGACGCGACCAGCGCCGACAACACGATGACAATGATCCAGAAACCCATGCGATCCCCCGTTTCAGCCCCATATATGGGCGCTTGCCCCGTAGCAAAAGGTCTAAATCGCACTTGCGCTGCCTCATGTCGCAACTGTGTCGTATTGCGACGGTTCACGGCGCGGATATTCTGGTCCGGCAGGACATACCCGTGGCAGTCCTGAAGCTGTTTCGAACCGATCGGATTGACACGCCATGAAACGCTATTCGGCCTTTGCCATCGCGCGCGAGGCGCTGCGCAATCACACCGGCTGGCAACGCGCCTGGCGCGCCGCCGAACCGAAACGTCGCTATGACGTGATCATCGTCGGCGCCGGCGGGCATGGGCTGGCCACCGCCTATTACCTGGGCCGCAATTTCGGCATCACCAATGTGGCGGTGCTGGAAAAGGGCTGGCTGGGGGGCGGCAACACCGGGCGCAACACCACCATCATCCGGTCGAACTATCTGCAGGATGCCTCTGCCGCGATCTATGAAAAGGCGCGGTCGCTCTATGAAGGGTTGAGCCGCGAGTTGAACTACAACATCATGTTTTCCCCGCGCGGGGTGATGATGCTGGCCCAGACCCAACATTAAATCCGCGGCTATCAGCGCACCGCGCATGCCAACGCGTTGCAGGGCATCGCGACCGAATTCATTTCGCCCATCCGCGTCAAGCAGTTGTGCCCGATCATCAACATCGACGTGCCGCGCTATCCGGTGCTGGGGGCGCTGTGGCAGCCGCGCGGCGGTACCGCGCGCCACGATGCGGTGGCCTGGGGCTACGCGCGCGCCTGCAGCGCCATGGGCATCGACATCATCCAGCAATGCGAGGTGACGGGCATCCGCAAGAATGCCGGGCGGGTCACCGGGGTGACCACCACGCGGGGCGAAATAGACTGCGCCAAGCTGGGGCTGGTGGTGGCCGGCCACTCGGGCGTGCTGGCGCGGATGGCCGGGTTCCGCCTGCCGATCGAAAGCGTCGCCTTGCAGGCGCTGGTCAGCGAGCCGATCAAACCCTGTCTGGACGTGGTGGTGATGGCCAACACCGTGCATGGCTATCTCAGCCAGTCGGACAAGGGCGAAATGGTGATCGGCGGCGGCGCCGACGGGTTCAACAACTATACCCAGCGCGGATCATTCCACCATGTCGAGGAAACCGTACGCGCGCTGATCGAGACCTTTCCGATGATTTCACGCCTCAAGATGCTGCGGCAATGGGGCGGTATCGTCGACATGACCGGGGATCGTTCGCCGATCATTTCCAAAACCCCGCTGGAGGGCTGTTTCATCAATTGCGGCTGGGGCACCGGCGGCTTCAAATCGATCCCCGGTTCGGGCTGGGGATTCGCCGAACTGATGGCGAAGGGGCATTCACCGCTGACCGCTGCCTTCGGGCTGGAACGCTTTGCCGAGGGCCGATTCATCGACGAATCGGTCGCCGCCGGGGTGGCTCACTGATGCGGGGCGGTGCCGTCCCTGCGGTCCTGTGCGCCCGGCGATCCGTCGGGGCGGGGCTGACGGATCACGTTGTCGCGGACCAGATCGTCCAGGCTGGCATCGCGCCTCGTGGACATATCGTTCCTGCGCTGTTCGCGGGTGGCAAGAACCGTGCCGGCAATCAGCAATACACCGAGAATGACAATGAACAATTCCATGGCCGGATCATACGATTTGACGCCACTCAGCGTCAAGGAATGTTTTGCCGTGGCCCGAATTGCTTTTCCCCCGTGCCGACGGCATCCAGCGGCACCATCGCCCTGAATGGCAATGCCAACCCCCGCCAAAGACCGAGGATGACTCCATGCTGATCCTGACCTGCCCCTATTGCGGAATCAGTGCCGACGAAACCGAACTGGCCCCGGGTGGCGAGGCGCATCTGACCCGCCACGGACCGGATTCGACCGATACCGATTTCCACGACTACCTGTTCGCGCGGGAAAACCCCATGGGCGTGCATTTCGAACGCTGGCGCCACGTCTCGGGTTGCGGCAAGTGGTTCCACGCCGCCCGCGACACCACCACGTTGCGGGTCTATGGGACCTATCCGGCCCAGACCACCGAACCACCGCGTGACATCCGCGACATGATCACCGGCCACAATCCGGGCTGGACCTGGAGGTTGCTGCGATGACGCTTCTTTCTGGCCAAAAATACCCCAATCCCACCCCCGACAGCCGCGAAAGGCCCGCCGGATGAGTACCCGCATCGCCAACCACGGTCGTCTGATCGACCGCTCCACCCGGATCGGTTTCACCTTCAACGGCAAACCCTTCAGCGGTCATCCCGGCGACACGCTGGCCTCGGCATTGCTGGCCAATGACAGGATGATGGTGGGCCGGTCGTTCAAATACCACCGCCCGCGCGGCATCGTCGCCTCGGGCGCCGAGGAGCCCAACGCGCTGGTCGGGCTGGGGCAGGGGGCGCGGTTCGAACCCGATCAGCGCGCCACCACCACCGAATTGTTCGACGGGCTGGCCGCGATCAGCCAGAACCACTGGCCGGGCCTGGAGTTCGACATCGGCGCGATCAATTCACGTTTCGCGCGGTTCCTGCCGGCGGGGTTCTATTACAAGACCTTCATGGCGCCGCAGGCCTTCTGGAAAAGTGTCTACGAACCCTTCATCCGCAAATCCGCCGGGCTCGGCGCCGCGCCGACCGAGGCCGACGCGGATACCTATGAGCATTTCCACGTCTTCGCCGATATACTGGTGATCGGCGGCGGCGTCGCCGGGCTGCACGCGGCACTGGTTGCCGGGCGCGCCGGCGCGCGGGTGCTGCTGATCGAACAGACCGCCCATTGGGGCGGGCGCGCGCCGGTGGATGGCGGCCGCATCGAGGGCGCCACGCCCGATCGTCACGTCGATGCGATGGTGGCGGAACTGGCGGCGATGGACAACGTCACCATGCGCCGGCGCACCATGGGCGCTGGCGTCTACGACCACGGCTATGTGCTGGGGTACGAGCGGCTGACCGATCACGATCCGGACCGCCCCGGCCCGCGCCATCGGTTGTGGCGGATCCGGGCGCGGCAGGTGATCACCGCCACCGGCGCCATCGAACGCCCGCTCAGCTTCGCGGGCAACGATGTGCCCGGCGTGATGCTGGCCTCGGCGGCGCGCGACTATGTGGTGAATTACGGCGTGACGCCGGGCAGGCGGGTAGTGGTGGTGACCAACAACGACGACGGCTACCGCACCGCGATCTGCCTGAAGCGCGCCGGGATCGAGGTGCCGCGCATTCTGGACGCGCGCGAAACCGGCGGTGGCGCGCTGATGCGCCAGGCCCGCGATCTGGGGCTGCGCATCGATTGCGGTCGTGCCATCGCCAGGGTGCAGGGTGGCCGCCGGGTGAAAAAGGTGCAGATCTGCGCCCATCGCGGCGCCGGCGAGGCGCTGGAGGAACTGGCCTGCGACGCGGTTGCGATGTCGGGCGGCTGGTCGCCGGTGGTGCATCTGTGGTCGCATTGCGGTGGCAAGCTGCTTTGGGACGAGGCTCACGCGCATTTCCGCCCCGACCCGACCCGCCCGCCGACTGGGGCGGATGGTCAGGGCTTCGTACGCGCCGCCGGTTCGGCCAATGGCGCGCTGTCGCTGCCCGAGGTGATGGCCGATGCCGATACGGCTGCCAGGGGCGCCATCCGCGCCGTCGGAATGAAACCCAAACGCAAAGCCGCCCCCGAAGCCACGACCGAGGAAGAAGCGCCGATGGCGCCGGTCTGGCTGATGCCGGCACGCGCCAAGGCGCCGCTGCGGGCCAAGTCCTGGCTCGACTATCAGAACGACGTCAAGGTGTCGGATGTGCAACTGGCCGCCCGCGAAGGGTACGCCAGCGTCGAACACACCAAGCGATATACCACCTTGGGCATGGCGACCGATCAGGGTAAGCTGAGCAATATCAACGGCCTGGCAGTGCTTTCGGATGCTTTGGGTCAACCGATTCCGGCCACCGGCACCACCACCTTCCGCCCGCCCTATACGCCGATCTCGATGGGCGCGATTGCCGGCGAGGCTCGCGGGGACATCTTCCAGCCGCTGCGCCGCACACCGCTGCACGCGTGGCACGAGGCCAATGGCGCCGAATGGGAACCGGTCGGCCAGTGGCGCCGCCCCTACGCCTATCCACGGGGCGACGAAACCGTGCATGGCGCGGTAATGCGCGAGGTGAACAACACCCGACAAGCCCTTGGATTGCTTGATGCTTCGACCCTTGGAAAATTGATCGTGAAGGGCCCGGACGCCGGGCGTTTTCTCGACATGCTCTATACCAACATGATCAGCACGCTGAAGCCCGGCAAATGTCGCTACGGGCTGATGTGTTCGGAAAACGGTTTCCTGATCGATGACGGCGTGGTGGCGCGGATCGACGAGGATACCTTCCTCTGCCACACCACCACGGGGGGCGCCGAGCGCATCCATGGCCATATGGAGGAATGGCTGCAATGCGAATGGTGGGATTGGCAGGTCTGGGTCGCCAATGTCACCGAGCAATACGCGCAGATCGGGGTGGTCGGCCCCAACGCGCGCAAACTTCTGGAAAAGCTGGGCGGCATGGATGTCTCGGCTGCGGCGTTGCCGTTCATGCAATGGCGCGACGGAACGCTCGGGGGCTTCGAGGTGCGCATCTACCGGATTTCCTTCTCCGGCGAACTCAGCTTCGAAATCGCGGTGCCGGCCTCGCTGGGCCGCGCGCTCTGGGACAGGCTGATCGAAGCGGGGGCCGAATTCGGCGCCATGCCCTATGGCACCGAGGCGCTGCATGTGATGCGCGCCGAAAAGGGCTTCATCATGATCGGCGATGAAACCGAT
>JAJRUE010000024.1 GCA_024277955.1 Alphaproteobacteria bacterium
CCAGCACAACCAGCAAAGGCCCGCACATGCCCCAGGACACCCCGCCCGAAGCCCCTGCCCCCGCCCCGATGCCCGCCGCCGGCGATCCGGCCCCCGATTTCACCCTGCCCGACGGCACCGGCGCCAGCGTCACCCTGTCGGCGCTGCGCCCCGGCCGCGTGGTTCTCTATTTCTACCCCAAGGACGACACCCCCGGCTGCACCGTGCAGGCCACCGACTTTACCGCCCGCGCCCAGGACTTTGCCGACCGCGGGGCGGTGGTGCTCGGGGTGTCGCGCGACAGCGTCGCCAGCCACGCGCGCTTTGCCGCGAAACACGGCCTTGGGGTCACGCTTCTGGCCGACGAAGACGGCGAAGTCTGCCGCGCCTATGGCGTCTGGGGCGAGAAAAAGAACTATGGCCGCAGTTACATGGGGATCACCCGGTCCACCTTTCTGATCGGCCCCGACGGCACCATCGCGCGCGTCTGGCGCAACGTCCGCGCCAAGGGCCACGCCGACGAACTGCTGCAGGTGCTGGACGAAAGCGCGTGACGGACCGCGCGCCGATGAGCCTTTCGGCGATGGCGGTCGAGGTGCTGCGCTGCGCCGACGCACCCGCCAAGGTCGCCCTGTCGCGCCGCCACGCCGCCACATGGCTGGCCGCGCGCGAGGCCGGCGAGCCCCCCGAACTTGGCCGCGCCAGCCCGCCCGACCGCCCGGCCCGTCCGCCGCGCCCGCCGCTGCTGGCGCCGCGCGACGTGCCCCGCCGGCGGCCCGGCACCCAGGCCGGGCGCATCGCCATGCTGCACGCCATCGCCCATATCGAGCTCAACGCCGTCGACCTGCACTGGGACGTGATCGCGCGGTTCGCGCATGTGCCGATGCCCGCCGGGTTTTACGACGACTGGGTGCGGGCAGCCGATGACGAATCGCGCCACTTCGCGCTGCTGTCGGACCGCCTGCGCGCCCAGGGCAGCGACTACGGCGCACTGCCGGCGCATGCCGGCATGTGGCGCGCCGCCGAAGACACCGCCGGCGATCTGATGGCGCGCCTCGCGGTGGTACCGATGGTGCTGGAAGCGCGCGGCCTCGACGTGACGCCGGGGATGATCGCGCTGTTCGAAAAGGCCGGCGATGCCCAGGCGGTCGCGGCGCTGCAAACCATCTACGCCGAAGAGGTTTCGCACGTTGCCTATGGCGCCAAGTGGTTCAACTTTCTGTGCGGCCGCCACGATCTGGACCCGAAAGACAGCTTTCACGCGCTGGTGCGGCGCTATTTCCCGACCCCGCTCAGACCGCCCTTCAACGAGGAAAAGCGCGCCGAAGCGGGCCTGCCGCCGGATTTCTACTGGCCGCTGAGCGAAACCGGCGCCCCCGGCTGACCAACCCTGGCGGAACCGCGCGCGCAACCCGGCCCGCAAGCCCGGTTTTCGGCGAATAATTGCCAGTTTTCAGGCATTTCCGGCGGCTCGGCGCGCAGCCCCCGCAAAAATCTTGCACTGGCGCGGCGCAGTTTGTAAGCACGGAGGGTCGCTGGGGATGGCGGCGGCGGGCCGGGGTGGCGGCCCATAATCTGCGAGGGGCAGAGATTTCGGTGATACGACACGTCTCGAAGATATCACGCCTGGTCGAGCGCCGCTTTCCCGAAAAGCGGCTGTTCCTGCGCTCGGAAACCGAAACCCGTTTCGTGCGGCTCGGCCCCTATACCCAGCTCACCGCCTGGACCGGGGTGTCGCTTTTCGTCGGCTGGTCGATCTTTGCCAGCGCGGTGCTGTTCATGGACAGCATCGGATCCGGCTCGATCCGCGAACAGGCGAAACGCGAACAGGCGCTCTACGAACAGCGGCTGAACCAGCTTTCCGGCGAACGCGACCTGCGCGCCAGCGAAGCGCTGCAGGCCCAGGAACGCTTCAACTCGGCGCTGGAACAGATTTCGCGCATGCAGGTGATGCTGCTGGAAAGCGAGGACCGGCGCAAGGAGCTCGAAAAGGGCATCGACGTGATCCAGGCGACGCTCAGGCGCACCATCCGCGAACGCGACGCCGCGCGCCACGAAGCCGAAGCGCTGACCGCCCGGCTTGCCGACGGCGGCGCGCTGCCCGATGCGCCGGTGGCCCCGGATGGCGACGTGGCCAGCACCGTCGATTTCCTGGCCGCCGCGCTTGAAGCCACCGCCACCCAGCGCGACCGCGATCTGGAACTGGCGGCCAAGGCGGAAAACTACGCCAAGGAACTGGAACTCGAACGCCAGCTGCTGCTGGAAAAGAACGACCGGATCTTCGCCCAGCTCGAAGACGCGGTCAGCCTGTCGCTGGCCCCGCTCGACAAGATGTTCGAAGCGGTCGGGCTTTCGGCCGACAACATCCTGAACACCGTGCGCCAGGGCTATTCCGGCCAGGGCGGCCCGCTGACCCCGTTGCGCCTGTCGACGCGCGGCGAAGAACCCGACCCCGACAGCCTGCGCGCCAACGCCATCCTGGCCCGGCTCGACAAGATCAACCTCTACCGGATCGCCGCCGAAAAGGTGCCCTTTGCGCTGCCGGTCAAGGCATCCTATCGCCAGACCTCGAAATTCGGCCCCCGCGGCGGCCGGATGCACGAAGGCGTCGACATGGCGGCGCCGATCGGCACCCCGCTTTACGCCACCGCCGACGGGGTGGTGAAATTCGCCGGACGCAAGAACGGCTACGGATTGATCGTGATCATCAAGCACGATTTCGGGTTCGAAACCCGCTACGCCCATCAATCAAGACTTCGCGTCAAAACCGGTCAAAGGGTCTCGCGCGGGGAACGGATTGGTGATATGGGGAATACCGGCCGGTCCACGGGGTCGCACGTCCACTACGAGGTGCGCCGCAACGGCAAACCGGTAAACCCGACGACCTTCATCAAGGCAGCACGCAATGTTTTCTAAAAGCAGAATCAATGAACCCGGCCCCAAGAAGGCCGAAGAAGAAACCACCAAGGCAAGCGAAACCGCACCGTCCAAGCCGGCCACCACTCAGCCGCCGGCCACGCCCAAGGCCAAGCCGCCCGCGTCCCTGCTGTCGGCCGATCTGGTGATTACCGGCAACCTGAAGACCACCGGCGACGTGCAGATCGAAGGCACCGTCGAGGGCGACATCCGCGCCCACCTGCTGACCGTCGGCGAAGGCGCCACCGTCAAGGGCGAATGCATCGCCGATGACGTGGTGGTCAACGGCCGGGTCATCGGCCGGGTGCGCGGCATCAAGGTGCGCCTGACCTCGATCGCGCGCGTCGAAGGCGACATCATCCACAAGACCATCGCGATCGAAAGCGGCGCCCATTTCGAAGGCTCGGTCCAGCGCCAGGACGACCCGCTGCAGGGCGGCGCCAAGGGCCCGCTTCCCACCGGCGCCCCGGCCCCCGCCGCCAAGCCCGCCGCCAAGGGCTAGAGCCTGTCGCGTTTGATTGAATTCACTTCTTCACTTTGCCCGGGGCGCGTAGCGGCCCGGGCATGCGCCCGCCCGCCCCGTCGCACCTTTGGTGCGCTTCCAGCGCAACGGCGGACGCATCCGCGCCCACCCGGCCGACCGCCTGCCCTCCGTCTGGAGAAGAGGCGAATCCGATCAGTTGCGACAGGCGCCAGGCCCCGCGCCCGCGAAACGGCGGGGCAGCTGGAAAAACGCACCGGGAAACGCTCCGGAAAACACCCCGGCTGTCCTCAGGATGGCCTGGGTGTTTCGTGGGCTTTGGCGGTTTGGCGGGGCGGCGGTCCGGCGGGCTGCTGGCGTGCGCCTCAGATCGGGGTGTAAAGCGCCCGGCGATACAGGTGCCAGGTCGCATGGCCCAGAAGCGGCAGCACGATGAACAGCCCCAGAAAAAACGGCAGCAGCGCCAGCAGCATCATGACCGCGATCATCGCCGCCCAGATCATCATCACCAGCAGGTTCTCGCGCACGGTGCGGATCGACACCAGCATCGCGGTCACGAAATCCAGTTCCCGGTCCAGCAGCAGCGGCAGGCTGACCACGGTAAAGGAAAACAGGAAGAACCCCAGCACCCCCCCCAGCAGCAGTTCGGAAAACAGCAGCAGCAGACCGCGCGGCATGAACAGATGCTGGAGCGAGCTTGAGATGTTGATCAGCGCCGACGGCCCCATGATCAGCGCGAACAGCATATGCGCCAGCAGCGTCCAGATCAGGAAATAGATCACCACGATGGCGCCGATCCAGGGGCATTGCCGGTGGCGTTCGCCCAGCACCACCCCCAGGATGGGCCGCCACGCCAGCGGCTCGCCCGCTTCGCGCCGGCGGCTGACCTCGTAAAGCCCGACCGCGGCAAAGGGCGCCACCAGCGGAAAGCCAAGCGCCACCGCCAGCGTCCAGCTGACCGCCCCCGCCCCCAGCGCCACCAGCGCCATGCCGCCGAGAACGTAAAACGCGGTGAACGCCAGGCCAAAGGCCGGGGCGGCGCGGAAATCGGCCCAGCCGGCGGCCAGGGCGGCGAAAAGCTCGCTCACCGTCAGATGCCCGATCCGCGGGATCGCGGAAGCCGGTTTGTCGTTCTCCAAGTCGCGCGTCCTTTGACAGGGTCAAAAGTTGACCCCCATCCTAGCCGCGCCGCAAAGCATTGATCAATGGTTTTGTGGCCCGCGCCCCATGCCGGGCGGGCCGGAACGCCGGCCAGAACGCGGGTCGGCGCATGGGCCGGGCGTGCACCCGGCGCGGACCCGGCGCGGGCCGGGCGAGGGCCGGGCGGCGGCGGGTCAGTCCTCGGCCTGGGCCTCGGCGCGGGATTTGCCCGAGACATCCATCGCCAGCGTCGCCGCCATCAGCGCGTCAAGATCGCCGTCCAGAACCCCTTGCGTGTCCGAGGTCTCGTAATTGGTGCGCAGGTCTTTCACCATCTGGTAAGGCTGCAGCACATAGGATCGGATCTGGTTGCCCCAGCCGGCGTCGCCCTTGGCTTCGTGCGCCTCCTGGATCGAGGCGTTTCGCCGGTCCAGTTCCATCTGGTAAAGCCGCGACTTCAGCGCCGCCATGGCGTTGGCGCGGTTCTGGTGCTGCGATTTTTCGGAACTCTGCACCACGATGCCGGTGGGAATATGGGTGATGCGCACCGCCGAATCGGTGGTGTTGACGTGCTGGCCGCCGGCGCCGGAACTGCGGTAGGTGTCGATGCGCAGGTCCGACGGGTTGATGTCGATCTCGATGTTTTCATCCACCACCGGGTAGACCCAGACCGACGAAAACGAGGTGTGGCGGCGCGCCGCGCTGTCATAGGGCGAAATGCGCACCAGCCGGTGCACGCCGCTTTCGCTCTTCAGCCAGCCATAGGCGTTGGGGCCGCTGATCTTGTAGGTGACCGACTTGATGCCCGCCTCTTCGCCGGGGCTTTCGCTGATCAGCTCGACCTTGTAGCCGTGCTTTTCAGCCCAGCGCACATACATCCGCGCCAGCATCGAGGCCCAGTCGCAGCTTTCGGTGCCGCCGGCGCCGGCGTTGATTTCCAGGAAGGTGTCGTTGCCGTCGGCTTCGCCGTTCAACAGCGCTTCCAGTTCCTTTTGCGCCGCCTTTTCGGCCAGCGCACGCAGCGCGGCTTCGGCTTCGGCCACCACTTCGCCGTCGCCCTCGGCTTCGCCCAGTTCGATCAGGTCGATATTGTCCTGCAGCTCGGTCGAAATCGCGTTCACCGTGTCGATGGCATCCACCAGCACCTGGCGGTCGCGCATCAGCTTTTGCGCTCGCTCCTGGTCGTTCCACAGGTCGGGGTCTTCGATCATCGCGTTGAACTCTTCCAGCCGGTGGCTGGCGGTGTCCCAGTCCAGCCGCTGCTTCAACAGCTCCAGCGACTTGCGGATCGCTTCGACCGTATTTTCCGTTTCTGCCCGCATGGTGATCTTTCCTTGAACCTGCCGCCTGATAGCAATGCCCGGCGGTGGCGGCAAGCACCAGCGGCAGATGCCTCCGGCGGGGATATTTCTGGACAGAAGAAAACCACCCGGTCTTCTTCTGTCCAGAAATATCCCCCGCGGAGCGTTCCCCGCCAAGCGGGGAAACCCGTCAGTAGAGCCCGCCGGAACTGAGGGTGCCGAAATCGGCCTTCTTGGGCACGATCACCACTTCGCCGTCCGAGGTGCGCACGGTGGTGCCCTGGTCGATGGGCACCCCGTCTTCGGGGCCCATCAGCGGCAGGTTCTGGCTCATGGCGAAACCGCCGTCGAAGGTCAGCCCGAAGACCGGTTCTTCGCCGTCGCGGAAATACTCGGCCACCACGTTGTCGCCCTCGGCGTCATCCGGCAGGCGGGCGCCGGAAAAGCGGTCGATCTTGATGAAGCGCCCGCCCGGCGGCACCTTGAACGGCCCGCCGCCGTATTTCGCGGTGGCCTTCTGCATGAAGCGGTTGAACACCGGCCCGCAGGTGTTGCCCCCATAGACCCCGCGCCCCAGCGAACGCGGGCTGTCAAAGCCGATGTAGCAGCCCGCCACGATGTTCGAGGTGAAGCCCATGAACCAGACGTCGCGCGCGTCGTTGGTGGTGCCGGTCTTGCCCGCCACCGGCACCGGCAGGTTGACCTGGCCCGCCGCAGTGCCGCGCTGCACCACGCCCTGCATCATCGAGGTCAGCTGGTAGGCGGTCACCGCGTTGATCACGCGTTCGCGGTTCGATCGGATCAGCGGCATCCGCGCTTCGGCGATCACCGGCTGGTCGCAGTCTTCGCAGGTGCGCTTGTCGTGGCGGTAGATGGTCTTGCCCCAGCGGTCCTGCACCCGGTCCACCAGCGTCGGTTCGACCCGCTCGCCGCCATTGGCGAACATCGCATAGGCCGCCACCATCCGAAACAGCGAAGTTTCTTCCGACCCCAGCGCGTTGGCCAGGAAGCGGCCCATGTTGTCATAGACCCCAAAGCGTTCGGCGTAGCGCGCCACCACGTCCATGCCAACCTCGCGCGCAAGGCGCACCGTCATCAGGTTGCGCGACCGTTCGATCCCGGTGCGCAGCGGGGTCGGGCCGTAAAACTTGCGCGAAGCGTTCTTGGGCCGCCAGATCCCCTGCGGCGTATCGATTTCGATCGGGGCGTCGACGATGATCGTCGCCGGCGTAAAGCCGCTGTCGAGCGCCGCCGCGTAGACGAAGGGCTTGAACGAAGACCCCGGCTGGCGCGTCGCCTGGGTCGCGCGGTTGAAGACCGAGGCCTGGTAGCTGAACCCGCCCTGCATCGCCAGCACGCGCCCGGTGTTCACATCCATCGCCATGAAGGCGCCCTGCACTTCGGGGATCTGGCGCAGGCTCCAGCCCTTGCGGTTGCCGGCGTCGTCGGTGATTTCCCTGACATAGACCACGTCGCCGACGCTGAGCAGGTCCGAGGCCACCCTGGCCTTGCGCCCCGGCTTGCCTTCGCTGTCCAGAGGCCGCGCCCATTGCACGTCGCGCGCCCGTATCCAGTTGCCGCCTTCGGGGGTGTCGACGCCCTCGATGCCGATGCGCGCATCCTTGCGCCCCAGTTCGAGCACCACCGCCACGCGCCAGCCCTCGATGTCGCGCGCCAGGCGGAGATCGGCGAGCGCCGCGCGCCAGGTGGCTTCGTCGGCCAGCTGTTCGCCGCTCAGCGCCTGGCCGGTGCCGCGCCATTCGCCCTGCTTCTCGCGGTCGTATTCTTCCAGCTTGGCGCGCAGCGCGCGCGCCGCTTCGATCTGCAATTCCGGGTCGACCGTGGCGCGAATCGCCAGCCCGCCTTCGAAGAACTCGTCCTTGCCGAAATCGCGGCTCAGCTGGCGGCGGATTTCATCGGTGAAATAGTCGCGCGGCGGCAGTTTCGAACGGAAGCTCTCATAGTCGCCGTTCTGCACGCTGCGCAGCGGTTCTTCGCGCGCGGCCGTGTAGGTCGCCTCGTCGATATAGCCGTTCTGGAACATCTCGCGCAGCACGTAGTTGCGCCGGTCGGTCAGCCGCTGCTTGCCGCGCACCGGGTGATACTTGCCCGGCGCCTGCGGCATCGCCGCCAGCATCGCCGCTTCGGCTGCGTCCAGTTCGTCCAGCGTCTTGTTGAAATAGGTCTGCGCCGCCGCCGCCACGCCGAAACTGTTCTGGCCCAGGAAAATCTCGTTCAGGTAGAGTTCAAGGATGTGGTCCTTGTCCAGCGTCTTTTCCAGCCGGGTCGCCAGGATCAGTTCCTTGATCTTGCGTTCCGCCGAACGGTCGGACGACAGCAGAAAGTTCTTCATCACCTGCTGGGTGATGGTCGAGGCGCCGCGCAGCCGGCCACCGCGCGCCGCCTGCACGGCGGCGGCGATCATGCCGCGAAGATCATAGCCCTTGTGGCGGTAAAAGTTCTTGTCCTCGGCAGAGATGAAGGCGTTCTTCACCAGCGGCGGAATTTCCTCGATCGGCACGAACAGCCGGCGTTCGCGGGCAAACTCGTCCATCAGCTTGCCGCGCCCCGAATAGATCCGGCTGATGGTCGGCGGCTCGTAACGGGCGAGCTGTTCGTAGGACGGCAGATCGCGGCCATACATCCAGAACACGGCGCCGATCACCAGCGCCGCCATGAAGGCCCCGATGGTCAGCATCGTGAAGATGCCGCCGAAAAAAGACAGGATGAACCTCAGCACCCGCGACCCTCGCCTGTTACCGGTCGTTCCTTATACCTAAGGGCTCGGCCCGTCAAAACGAAGCCCAAAATAGTCGCGCCGTTTCCCGCCGGTCGCATCGCGCCCCGCCCTACTTGCGCAAGAGCGGGGCCTGGGCGATCACCTCGCTTGCCCAGGCCTGCAACCCGTCGCGGATCCCCATCGCCGCCTTGCGCCGCCAGGCCGCGTCCTTGAGCCGCTTCAGATCGCGCGGCGACGACATGAAGCCGATCTCGATCAGAACCGACGGGATGTCGGGCGCCTTGAGCACCGAAAACCCGGCCGAAAGATGCGGCTTCTTGCGCACGCCGACGCGCGCGCGCAGCCCCGAAACGATCGCTTCGGCCAGCATGTCCGACAGCGGCGCGGTTTCGGTGCGCGCGATATCCATCAGCACCAGCGCGATGCTGTCATCCTGGCCGCGCAGATCGACGCCCGCCAGCAGATCGCCGCGGTCGTGCCGCTCGGCCAGCTTTTGCGACGCCAGATCCGAAGCCTTGTCCGACAGCGTGTAGACCGTCGAGCCGGTGGCGCGCCCTTCCAGCAGCGCATCCGCATGCAGCGACAAAAACAGGTCGGCCCCGGCCTGACGGGCGATCGAAACCCGGGTTTCCAGCGGCACGAACACGCTCTGGTCGCGGGTCATCACCACCTTGAAGCCACCGGCGCGCAGCAGGATTTCCTTGAGCTCGCGCGCGAATGTCAGCATCAGGTCGGCTTCGTCGATGTTCTGGCGCTGCGCCCCCGGATCGATCCCCCCGTGGCCGGGGTCGAGCACCACCGTCAGCGGCCCCTCACCGTGCCAGCGTTGGCGCGGTTCGGGCAGGCTGGCCGCCCCGGACGGTCGCGCGCCGGGGCTGGCAAAGGCGCCCGGCGGCGCGCCGGCGGCCCGGGCATAGGCCTGGGCGCTGGTCGGCACCAGCCGCAGCACGACGCGCGCGGTCTGCGCCGGGGTGGTGATCAGCGCGGCGGTGTCCACCGCCAGCGGTTCGGCCAGATCCAGCACCATGCGCGACCAGCCGGGGCGCACGATGCCTGTGCGCAGCCCGCTGATCAGCCGCGCCTTGGCAAGCCCGGCGATCTGCAGCCCGGTCCAGTCGACCTCGTAGAAATCCAGCACCAGCCGGCGCGGCCGGTCCAGGGTGAACAGCCGGTAGGGCACGCCCTGGCTCAGCGTCAGCGTCAGGTCCACCGCGCCGCCGCTTTCGCGCAGGCTGGCGCTGCCCGGCACCACGCGCGCCATCGCGCTCAGCGCCTGGCCGTCTTGCGCCGCCAGACCGCCCCAGGGCAGTGCCGACAGCACCGCCGACAGCGCCAGCGCCGCCAGGCGCGCCGCCATCGTCATGCGGGCTGAAACCCGGCTTGGGAAAACTCTGCTCATCACCGTTTTTCTTGGCTTGTTTGCCCCAGTATAGGGCCGGGCGCGCGACCATCAACCGTCCCCATGACCCGCAAGAGGCCCCGGCCGTTACCCCGCCCGCAATCGGGCCTGCCGCCCTGCCCGCTATCCCGCCGGCCACCCGGCCCGCCGCCCTGCCCGGCGCGATGCACCAGCCTCACCGCGCCTGAAACCACTGGCGCAGCCGGTCCAGCCCTTCGCGGACATCCTCGCTCGAACGGGCATAGGAAAACCTGAGCGTCGTGCGCCCGCGCACCGGGTCGAAATCCAGCCCCGGCGTCACCGCCACCCCGGCGTGTTCAAGGATCTCGGCGGCCAGCGCGCGGCTGTCGTCGGTCAGCGCGCTCACGTCGGCATAGACGTAAAACGCCCCGTCGGGCGGCGCGATCCGGTCGAACCCGGCGTGCGGCAGACCTTCCAGCATCAACCGGCGGTTTTCGCGGTAAACCTCGAGATTCACCTGGCATTCGGCGTCGCAATCCAGCGCGGCGAGCGCTGCGATCTGGCTGACATGCGGGGCGCAGATGAACAGGTTTTGCGCCAGCCGTTCGATACTGCGCACATGGGTTTCGGGCACCACCATCCAGCCGATGCGCCAGCCGGTCATCGAGAAATACTTGGAAAACGAGTTGATCACATAGACGTCGTCGCTGATTTCCAGCGCGCTGACGGCGGACGCGTCATAGTCGATGCCGTGGTAGATTTCGTCCGAGATGAAGGCCATGCCGCGCGCCTGCGCATGGGCGATCAGCGCCGCCATCGCGCCGCGCGACAGCATGGTGCCAGACGGGTTGGCGGGCGAGGCGACGATCAGCCCGTCCAGGCCGTCGGGAATGTCGCCGGGCACCGGCTGCAGGCGGTTTTCCATCGCCGTCTGGATGCCCACCGGTTCGATATCCAGCGCCCTCAGGATCTGCCGGTAGGACGGATAGCCCGGCTCGCCCAGCCCGACCTTCGCGCCGGCGTCGAAAAGCGCGGTAAAGGCCAGGATGAACGCCCCGGACGAGCCCGCCGTGACCACGATCCGCTCCGGGTCGATCTCAAGTCCGTGGCGCTTGCGATAGAGCGCGGCGATGCCCTGGCGCAGCGCCGGCAGGCCCAGCGCCACGGTATAGCCCATCGGGTCGGTGCGCATCGCGCCCGCAAGGGCTGCGCGCGCGCCGGCGGGGGCCGGGGTGCCGGGCTGGCCGACCTCCATGTGGATGATGCGCCGGCCCGACGCTTCGGCGCGCCGGGCGGCCTCCATCACGTCCATCACGATGAACGGGTCGACCTGCGAACGGCGGGCCAGTTTCATGGCTCTTGCGCCGCGATCCGGTCGGCGCGGGCTTCGACCTGTTCGACGATATGGTCGAGCATCTGGTCGTTGCTCAGCTTGTGGCTCTGCTTGCCGGCCAGATAGACCATGCCCGACCCGGCGCCGCCGCCGGTAAAGCCGACATCGGTCATCAGCGCTTCGCCCGGCCCGTTCACCACGCAGCCGATGATCGACAGGCTCATGGGCGTCTTGATATGGGCAAGGCGTTCTTCGAGCTGTTCGACCACCTTGATCACGTCGAACCCCTGGCGCGCGCAGGACGGGCAGGAAATGATGTTGACGCCGCGGTGGCGCAGCCCGAGGCTTTTCAGGATCTCGTAGCCGACGCGCACCTCTTCCACCGGGTCCGCCGAGAGACTGACGCGGATGGTGTCGCCGATCCCGGCCCACAGCAGGCTGCCCAGCCCGATCGCCGATTTGACGGTGCCGGCGTTCAGACTGCCGGCTTCGGTGATGCCCAGGTGGATCGGCGCATCGGTGGCCTCGGCCAGACCGTGATAGGCGGCCGCCGACAGGAACACGTCCGAGGCCTTTACCGAGACCTTGTATTCGTGAAAGTCGTGGTCTTCGAGAATACGGATGTGATCCAGCGCGCTTTCGACCATCGCCTGCGGGCAGGGTTCGCCGTATTTTTCCAGCAGGTGCTTTTCGAGGCTGCCGGCGTTCACCCCGATGCGGATCGAACAGCCGTGGTCGCGGGCGGCGGCGATCACGTCGCGCACCCGCTCTTCGCTGCCGATGTTGCCGGGGTTGATGCGCAGGCAGGCGGCGCCGGCCTGGGCCGATTCGATGGCGCGCTGGTAGTGGAAATGTATGTCGGCGACGATCGGCACCGGGCTTTCGGCGGTGATCTGTTTCAGCGCGGCGCTGGCGGCCTTGTCGGGCACCGAAACCCGGACGATGTCGGCGCCCGCTTCGGCGGCGGCGATCACCTGGGCCAGGGTGGCGGCGACATCGGAGGTGTCGGTGTTGGTCATGGTCTGCACCGCGATCGGCGCATCGCCGCCGATGGGCACCGGGCCCACGTGGATCTGGCGCGACTTGCGCCGCGCGATGTCGCGCCAGGGTCTGATCGGGTTATGTGTCATCTGGCCGCCTGCCTGTGGGGAACCGCTGCCGACCAGATAAAGCGGTGCGGCGCAAGAGGCAACCACCGGTCAGGGGCGTCGGGGGTTGGCGAGGGGTGGCGACGGGCGCTGGCGCGCCCGCCGCGATGCCTCCGGCGGGGATATTTTGGACAGAAGAAGGGGCGGAGGCAGAAGGACGCGCTGGGGCTGGTGTGGCGGTCGTGAGGGGGGCGCGAGGGGCGGCGGGCGCGGGTCAGTTGCCGGCCTCGGCCTGGGCGACGGCCAGGAAGCGGGCCAGATCGCTGTCCTTGCTGACATCGGCCTCGGCGTATTTCGCGGTGAGCGCATCGGGGCTGAGCGGGATGTTCTTGACCACGCTCGGGCCGGTGCCGGCGGGGCCGTAGTTGCGCCCGTTCACGGTGAAGTAGACCGAGCCCGAGTTGCCGGCCCGCAGCAGCGGCGGTTCTTCGGTCTTGGGCAGGGTGAATTTTTCGCCCACGTCCAGGATCTTTTCAAAGATCACGGTCCCGTCGGCGGCCTGCACCCGCACCCAGGACGGGCGCACCGCGAACAGCACCACTTCGGGGGCTTCGGCGCCGACCACCTGAACGGCGGTGTCGCCCGCAGGGGCCGCGGCGGCGGCGTTGGGCAGGGTTTCGTCCAGTTCGGGTTCGTAGGCCAGTTCGGAATCGTCCAGCGGCGCCGCCAGGGTGCCGATATCGGAAGGGTCGAGCGTGGCGATCGGCGCGTCGCGCGCCGTCAGCACCGGCACATCCAGCGCCTGCGGCCGGTAGAGCCGGTCCAGCGCATCGACGCTGGGGCGCGCCAGCGCGGTTGCGCGCGCGCCCCCGGTTGCGGCGGCGCCCCCGGCCCCCGGCAGGGCCGCGCCGCCCAGCCCGGACAGATCGCCGGTCACGTCGGCGGCGGCATCCACCGGCGCCAGGTCCACCCTTTGCACCGCGCGGAACACCGAAAAGGCGCCGTAGCCGATCGCCGAGATCAGCATCACCAGCACCAGCAGCGACCCGATGGCGCCCGGCTCGATACGCTACCACAGCGCTTCGCCGCGGGGCACGAACAGCGCATCCGGGTCGGCGAAGGGATCGACCGTGCCGCGCGACGACGCCTGCACGGCGCTGACCGTGCGGCTGGTCGAGGCCGCCGGCGACATGCCGTGGGCGGTTTCGAAATTGCCTTCGGCGCAGAACCGTTCATAGGCCCATTCCGGGTCCAGCCCCAGGTAGCGCGCGTAGGAGCGCACGTAGCCGGCGATGAACCCCTGGGTTTCAAAGGCCGACGGGTCGGCGTTTTCGATCGCCGCGATATAGGTTGCCTTGATTTTCAGATCGCGCTGCACGTCCAGCAGCGACTTGCCCATGGTGGCGCGTTCGCCGCGCATCACGTCGCCCAGGCGCAGGTCGAAATCGTCAAAGCCCTTCAGCTTTGACCCATCGCTTGCAGGAGGAGGCTCTCTCCGCCCGATCATGCATCCTGCCCCATGTGTCGTTATCCCCATGCGCCACCGATTCGAGGTGACAGCAGCGTAGTAACAAAAGGTTACCACATTGACATGGGGTTTGCACCCGGTTGCGCTGCGTCAGGCGGTGGCTTCGGCGCGATTCAGCGCACATTGCGACCACAGGTCGTCCAGCGCCCGGATCACCCGGTCGATATCGCCCAGCCCGTGCACCGGCGACGGGGTGAAGCGCAGCCGCTCGGTTCCCTTGGGAACGGTGGGAAAATTGATCGGCTGGACGTAGATGCCGTGTTCGTCCAGCAGCCGGTCCGACAGGTTCTTGCAATGCACCGGATCGCCCACGTGCACCGGCACGATATGGCTGCCGTGATCGATGATCGGCAGGCCCAGCCCCTTGAGCCGCATCTTCAGAATGCGGGCGTGTTCCTGCTGCTTGTCACGCAGCGCCTGATCGGTCTTCAGATGCCGGACCGAGGCCGCAGCGCCCGCGGCAACGGCCGGCGGGATCGAAGTGGTAAAGATGAACCCCGGCGCATAAGACCTTATGGCATC
>JAJRUE010000025.1 GCA_024277955.1 Alphaproteobacteria bacterium
ACCCGATCTGCCCGGAGGCTAACCCATGATTTCTCGTCGCGATTTTCTGCAAACGGCCATGGCGGCCTCGGCCATCGTTGGCGGGTCGGGGTTCGGCAACTGGGCGCGGCTGGCGGCGCGCCAGGCGCTGACCCAGGACCAGTTGCTGGAATTCGACACCTTCGGCAACCTGACGCTTGTGCATATCACCGACATGCACGCCCAGCTCAAGCCGCTGTATTTCCGCGAGCCCGAGATCAACATCGGCGTCGGCGCCCAAAAGGGGCTGGTGCCGCATATCACCGGCGCCGACTATCGCCGGATGTACGGGATCGAGGACGGCTCGCCCCTGCATTACGCGCTGACCTGGGACGATTTCACGGCGCTGGCGCGCGAATACGGGCGTATCGGCGGGGTGGACCGGGCGGCCACCGTGATCAAGTCGATCCGCGCCGACCGGCCCGAAGCGATCATCCTGGATGGCGGCGACACCTGGCAGGGCAGCTATACCGCGCTCAAGACCGAGGGCGCCGACATGGTGCGGGTGATGAACGCGCTGGGGGTCGAAGCGATGACCAGCCACTGGGAATTCACGCTGGGCATCGACCGGGTGACGGAAATCGTTGATAACGAACTGAATTTCCCGTTCCTGGGCGCCAATATCTTTGACAAGGAATGGGACGAACCGGCCTATGATCCCTACCGGATGTTCGAACGCGGCGGGCTCAAGGTGGCGGTGATCGGCCAGGCCTTTCCCTACATGCCGGTGGCGAACCCCGGCTGGATGTTCCCCGGCCTGTCCTTCGGCATCCGCCAGGAACGCATGGCCGAGGTCGTCGCCGAAGTGCGCGCCAAGGGCGCCGACTGCGTGGTGCTCTTGTCGCACAACGGTTTCGACGTGGACCGCAAGCTGGCCGCCCAGGTCGATGGCATCGACGTGATCCTGACCGGCCACACCCATGACGCGCTGCCCGAACCGGTGCAGGTGAACAACACCTTCCTGATCGCCAGCGGCAGCCACGGCAAGTTCATCAGCCGGGTGGACCTGGACATTCGCGACGGCGAGATGAAGGGCATCCGCCACAAGCTGATCCCGCTGTTTGCCGACGTGATCGCGCCGGATGCTCAAATGGCGGCGCTGGTGGAGGCCGAACGCGCGCCCTTTGAGGCAGAGATGGGCGAGGTGATCGGCCAGACCAGTTCGCTGCTCTATCGGCGGGGCAATTTCAACGGCACCTGGGACGACCTGATCTGCAACGCGCTGCGCGAGGAACGCGACGCCGACATCGCGCTGAGCCCCGGTTTCCGCTGGGGCGCTTCGGTTCTGCCCGACAGCGACATCACCCGCGAAGACATCTTCAACGCCACCTCGATGAGCTACCCGGCCGCCTACCGCAATGAAATGACGGGCGAGACGCTCAAGCTGATCCTGGAAGACGTGGCCGACAATCTGTTCAACCCCGACCCCTATTACCAGCAGGGCGGCGACATGGTGCGGGTCGGCGGCATGGGCTATACCATCGACATCACCAAGCCGCAGGGCGAACGGTTTTCCGACATGACCCTGCTGAAGACCGGCGAAAGGATCGATCCGGCGAAAACCTATGTGGTGGCGGGCTGGGCCAGCGTCAACGAGGGCACCGAAGGGCCGGCGATCTGGGATGTGGTGGAAAGCTATATCAAGCGCCAGGGCACGGTGAGCGTCGAGCCGAACACCTCGGTCAAGGTGGTGGGGGCGTGATCACGCGCCCCGAAATACCATGGCCCGGCGGTGTGGGGTTGTCCGGGCGGCCTGAAACATGCCGACTTGCCCGGCGGCACCGCCGGGCAGCGCCCGACCGCCCCCATGGGCGGGCGCTTCGCTTCCGCCCGCGGCCGGGCGCTGCCCTTGCAACAACGGCGATGCAACATGACGGATCGGGGTGATCGCAATTCCCCTTCCCGCCGCGCCTTTCTGAAGGGGGCGGCGCTGGCCGGCGGCGCCACGCTGGCCGGCAGCGCGGCGCGCGCCGACGACCCGGCGATAACCGAGCTGCAACCCTGGATGATCGCCCGCGGCGAAGGGGTGGACGCGCGCGCTTACGGCCTCCCTTCGCCCTACGAATCCCATGTGGTCAAGCGCAATATCGAATGGCTGACGGCGGATGCGATTTCCTCGGTCAACTTCACGCCGCTGGCCTCGCTCAACGGCACCATCACCCCCAACGGGCTGTGCTTTGAACGCCACCACGCCGGCATCGCCGAGATCGACCCCGCCGCCCACCGGCTGATGATCAACGGCCTTGTCGACCGCCCGCTGGTCTTCACCATGGCCGACATCCTGCGCTTTCCGCGCCGCGACCGGATCCACTTTCTCGAATGCGCGGCGAACTCGGGGATGGAATGGAAGGCGGCGCAGATGAACGCGGTGCAGTTCACCCACGGCATGATCCACAACGTGATGTATACCGGCGTGCCGCTGCGGCTGCTGCTGGAAGAGGCCGGGGTGAAGGCAAGCGCGAAATGGGTGCTGGCCGAGGGCGCCGACGCGGTCAAGATGGCGCGCTCGATCCCGCTGCAAAAGGCGCTGGACGACTGCCTGGTGGCCTTTGCCATGAACGGCGAAGCGCTGCGCGAAGAACAGGGCTATCCGCTGCGCCTGGTGGTGCCGGGGTTCGAGGGCTCGATGTGGGTGAAATGGCTGCGCCGGCTGGAGTTGGGCGACCAGCCCTGGCACCTGCGCGAAGAAGCCAGCCGCTACACCGACCTGCTGGGCGACGGGCGCGCGCGCCGCTTCACCTTCGAGATGGACGCCAAATCCGTGATCACCTCGCCCGCGCCGGAAGCGCCGGTCGCA
>JAJRUE010000238.1 GCA_024277955.1 Alphaproteobacteria bacterium
AGAACTGTTCGTTCAGGGCCTGGTCCTTGTCCCGGATCGCCTGCGGATTGCTGGTCGTGCCGCCATTGGCCGCGCTCACCAGATCGACGGTCTGGCAGAAGCTGGCGATCGAGACATCAGCCCCGCTGGCGTCGACATTGCAGAAACTGGGCAGCGTCGGTTCCTGGTTGCCGGTCAGCACGTTCGATGCGGTGCCGTTGGCCGGAACCACATTGCCGTTGCCGCCGGTTCCGGCAAAGGGGGTCGGCTGCGGGGCCGGTTGCGGCGCCGTATAGGGGCACCGGCCGGTCTGCTGGCAATAGTTGCCGCCGGCGATCTCGGTGGAATAGGCCCGCAGCAGTTCCTGGCCGGTGATCCCGGGATAGGCCGCCGCGCGCCCGGACTGGGCCCACTGGTAGGCGTTGATCAGGTTGGCGCGCTGGGTCGCGTCCAGCTTGCCGGTGGCCGGGTAGCGCATGTAGGTCTGGTAGCCGCTTATCGCCGCCCGGGTCTTGCGCCCGGATACCCCGTCGGGGGCGCCGGCGTTGAACCCGAAGTAGTTGAGCGCCTTCTGATCGGCCAGAACCGTCTGGTTGACCGCATGCCGCCGCCGGGTGGTGCGCCGTCCGTTGGCGCAATTCGTCAGGCCGCACAACAGGATACCCCCGAGGATCGCAGCCCCCAGGCCGTTGTTGTTCTGGGCGCGCGCCGGCGTTTCGAATGCAAGGCTTGCCGCAATGGCTACGACAATGAATGTTTTCAAATTCATATTACTTCCCCCAACTAATGGTGAAATTCTACATTGATTGCGATTTTAGTCAAAATTTCCGCGCTATTCGCGTAACAAAAAATGTAATCACCGGATGATCCTGGAAACTTGCGCAATAACAGGGTGTTGGTGCGCGACGTTGATACATTTTCCTGGGGTCTGGCCAGGGGGTGTGCAACTTCGGAAACAAAATGTTCCCGCCTGCGGGGCGGGTTTTTGAGCTATTTGGCCGCGTGTTCGTGCATGGGCCGGCCCCGGGCGCTGTCACGCCGGGGGCCGGTCTGGTGGTGCTGGCGGGCCGTTTTCGACCCGCGCGGCCGGGAGAAACCGCCCGCCCCGGTCATGAGCCGTCCTTGCGGTGCACCACGGGCATGTCGGTGGGCGTTGCGCCCATCGTTGCCGCCGTAAACAGGCCCCAGATCCAGGCCGCTGCCATCATCGGGTAGCCGATGACCGAAAGGATCACCGTCATCGACAACAATATGCCGATCCCGAAGATGACGATCTGGGTAATGCCTTGGCTGACCTCGCCGGCGATAAGACTGCCGAGGCCAGGGAGAAAGAAATTCGGTATGAATGCGACGATGTTCATATGGTCCCTCGAAAAAGCCGGGTTACCGGAAAAACCACCGGCAAACCCGGTGATCGCCCGGCGGCCTGCCCGGTCTTGCCGTGCAAGTTGCCTTGCTCCGTCATCATAGGAAAAAAGCCCGAAAAACGCCCGTGACAAAGAATATGATCGGGACATGCCGCCGGCAGGCGCGGCGCGCGCCCGCCTGCGCCTGCCTGCCTGCGCCTGCCTACTTGCGGCGCCGGCGTCTGCGGCTGCCATCGCCGGCCTGACCGGCGTTAAAGGCCACATCCGGCAGTTGCACCACCCGCGACAGTTCCGGGAACGGATCGGTGGCGTGCGGGATCGCGTTGGCGGCGATGAAATGTTCCTGAAAACGCGGCTCGATCGCGGTTTCCACCTTGGTGATGCGGCCGACCGTGCGCTCGATCCCGGCGCGCGCGGCGACCGAGCACAACGCGATGCGCGCGCCGGTCCCCGCGGCGTTGCCAGCGGAAAACACGCGCTCCAGCGGCACGTCCGGGATCATCCCCAGCACCATCGCGTGCTTGGCCGAAATATGCGCCCCGAACGCGCCCGCCAGCACCACCCGGTCGACCCGCTCGACGCCCATTTCATCCATCAGCAGCCGCGCGCCCGCATAAAGCGCCGATTTCGCCAGCTGGATCGCGCGGATATCGCCCTGGGTGACGGTGATGCGCCCGCCGTCGGGCCCGGCGTCGTGCAGCAGATAGGCGTGGGTGCGCCCTTCGGCGATCATCCGCGCGCAGCCGGTCTGTTCGGCCGAGCCGATCAGCCCCGACGCATCCAGCAGCCCGGCCATACGCATTTCGGCCACCACCTCGATGATGCCGGAACCGCAGATGCCGGTGATGCCGGTGGCGGCGGTGGCCTGGGCAAAGCCTTCTTCGTCCGACCACAGGTCGCAGCCGATCACCTTGAAGCGGGGTTCGCGGCTGGCGGGGTCGATTTCCACGTGTTCGATGGCGCCCGGGGCCGCGCGCTGGCCGGAACTGATCTGCGCCCCTTCAAAGGCCGGCCCGGTGGGCGAGGAGCACGCCAGCACCCGGTCGCGGTTGCCCAGGATGATTTCGGCGTTGGTGCCCACGTCCACGATCAGCACCAGGTCGTCGGAATTCTGCGGCTCTTCGGCCAGCACCACCCCGGCGGCATCGGCGCCCACATGGCCGGCGATGCACGGCAGCAGGTAGCTGCGCGCCGCCGGGTTCAGCGCGTCCAGCCCCAGCGCGCGCGCCTCGAGCGACACCGAACCCGAGGTCGCCAGCGCGAACGGCGCCTGGCCCAGTTCCACCGGGTCGATCCCCAGCAGCAGGTGGTGCATCACCGGGTTGCAGACAAAGACGGTTTCGACGATTTGCGCCGTATCGATCGCGGCGTCGTGCGCCACGTCGCGGGCCAGATGGTTGACCGCTTCGCGCACCACCCGGGTCATTTCCGCGTCGCCGCCGGGGTTCATCATCGCGTAGGACACCCGGCTCATCAGGTCTTCGCCAAAGCGGATCTGCGGGTTCATCACCCCGGCCGAGGCCAGCACCGACCCGTTCCTGAGGTCGCACAGATGCGCCGCGATGGTGGTTGACCCGAGGTCGATCGCCAGCCCGTAAAGCCGCCCCTCGTAAAAGCCGGGCCAGATGTCGAGCAGCCGTTCAAAGGCTTCGTCATGGCCGCGAAACAGCGCCACGGTGACCGCCCATTTGCCCTTGCGCAACGCCGGCTGCAGGCGCGCCAGAACCGGCAGATCGATGCGGATACCCTCGATCTGCCACTGATCCCTGAGCGCCTGGCGCAGGCGTTCCAGATCGCCGGTGGGTTCGTGCATGTCGGGTTCGGCGACCTCAACGTAATAGAGCCGCGTGGCCGGATCCATGATGATGTCGCGCGCGGTGGCGGCCTTGCGCACCACCTGCTTATGCACCTGGCTGCTGGCGGGCACGTCGATGACCACGTCGCGCTGGATGCGGGCCTGGCAGCCCAGCCGGCGGCCTTTCTGCAACCCGCGCTTGCCGTCATAGCGTTCCTCGACCGCGTTCCAGTCGGAAAGCGCGTCGGGGGCGACCTTGACGCCGTGTTTGGGGAAGTCGCCGAACATCGGCGTGACCTGGCATTTGGAGCAGATGCCGCGCCCGCCGCAGACGCTGTCGAGGTCCACCCCAAGCCTGCGCGCCGCCTCCAGCACGGTGGTGCCGGCGGGGATGCGCCCGCGCTTGCCCGAGGGGGTGAAGATCACCAGGGGGTCGTTGGTCATGTCTTGGGTCATTGCCTGCCGCTTTATCGTCGTTCCGGGCGACAATAGCGCCAATTCGGGCGCGCGAAAGCCGTTGCGCGGCAAAATCGCACCAGATCGCGGCATTTGTGCGCCGATCCGGCCGGGCGCCGTTTTCTTTCAAAGAAAACGGGCCGAAATCTTTCAAAGATTTCGGTTGCGGGCCCGGTTCAGCCGTCCTGCGAGGACCAGCGGCAGCGGTCGAATTCGGCGTATTCGCGCATTTGCTCAGCGGTGCCGGTGGGCACGATGCGCGAACAGCCCTCGAACCCCTGATCGCTTTCAAAGACGCTGACCACCCCGTCGCTGGCCGCCGTCGCGGCGGAACACAGCCGTTCGCCAGGCGCCAGCGTGGTCAGCTGACGCGCGCCCTCGCGGGTTTCCACGGCGAAGAAATGCTGCTTGTCGCTGGCGTTGACGATGCAGAACGCGTTGTCGGGCGCGCCACCGCCGGCAGTTGCGCCCGTATTCGCGGCCGTGGTCGGGCTTTCCTGCGGTTGCGGGGCCGCCTGGGCCGTCGAGAAGGTCGCGAGATAGGCGATCACCGCGCGCCGGTCCGAATCCTTTTTCAGCTTGAAGCGCATCTTCGCCTTGGCCCGGGGATCGTCCAGAACCTTGCGCAGAAAGGCGGTCGGATCGACCAGGTATTCGAAAACCGTCCGGGCGTCCCAGACCAGCCCGCCGGCCCCGGCCGCCGCCATCGATTTCGAATATCTGTAGCCGGGGTAGCTGCCGGCGGCGCGTCCCAGCACGCCGGTCAGAACCGGGCCGTTGGCATTCTTCGCCCCGGGGCCGATGCGGTGGCAGCTGCGGCATTTCTTGAAGACCTTTTCGCCGGCGGCGGCGGTTGCCTCCCCCGATTGTGCGGCCGATTGTGCGGTGGCGGGGAGCGTGGTCAGAACCGGGCCAAGCGCGGCTCCGAGCGCCAGGAAAATGGCCGGAACGGCGGCGGCGCGGCGGGCGAAAAACATCGGCTTCTCCTGTTGGTTCAGGGCGATATCACGCCAGCCGGGCGCGGCCTGTCCAATCACACTCGAACACGATCCGATCACTGGAATGTCATTGCGTTGTGAAGCGGCAGGCGCTGAAAACTTGCTAGATTCCGCCCCACGAACCGTTCCGTGAAAAACCGACAGTGGAGAGATACGATGAAATCATTGCTCGCAGGCAGCGCGCTTGCCCTGGCTTTGCACACCGCGCCCCTGAGCGCCCAGAACATGCCGCCTTTCGGCACCGAAGACGATACCGCCTACGCCCAGCTCTTGTGGGATGTCATGGCATCGGCCAAGCTTGTTGGCGACGGGGCGATCCTGTCTTCGCCCTATGACGGCTCGCCGCCGCATGGCAAGATGCTTGAAACCTTTTACACCACCGCCACCATCAACGGCCATACCGGCACGCTGATCGTCAAGCGCAACTACGGCCCCGAAGGTGTGGATGCCGAGGCGATCCTGGCCGATCCGGGCAAGCACCTGGGCGCGATCACGGTGATGTATCAGCGCGAGGACGGCTATGACGCCGACAACCAGAACTGGTTTTGGGTCAAGTATCTGAAGGACGGCTCGCTCGACAAGAACCCCAAGGGGATGGCGCTGGCCGGTCGTGTCGCCAAGGGCGCGGACAAGGGCTGTATCGCCTGCCACTCGAACGAGGACGACTACATCTACACCACCGATGCCATCGGCCAGGTGATGATGAAGTAGACCCGCCGAAGGCTTCCGGTCGGTCCCCCGGGGGCCGACCAGCGCCCGCCCGAGATTGTTCGGGCGGGCGTTTTCCTGGCCCGGGGCTGGGTACGGGCCGGGCACATGCCGGACAGGTGCCGGGCGTGACCCGCGCGAGCTTGCCGCTGGCGAAACGGATCGGCCGAAAAGGGGCGCGCGCCCCGGGGGCCAAGGCTTTTGCAAAAGCCTTGGCAAGCGTTTTTCAAAACGCTTGCGCCTCAGGCGCTGCGCCGCCGCCGCCCGGCGCGTCCGCCCGACCGCCCCGACCGCCCGCCGCCGGCGTCCTTGGCGGCCTGGCTGGCCTCGGCAAAGCTGGCGCCTTCCTTCACCGCGTCCAGAATGCGCGCGAAGTTGATCCACTGCGCCCCGTTCGGGTCGTGGTTCATCAGGAAGTTCGCCGCCCGCACCGCCTCCATTTCCACCGGCCGCACCGGGTTCATGATCGCGCTGGTCATGCCCGCGCCGATCGCCATCGGCAAAAAGGCGGCGTTGATCCCGTGGCGGTTCGGCAACCCGAAGGAGATGTTCGACGCACCGCAGGTGGTGTTCACCCCCAGTTCCTCGCGCAAACGCCGCACCAGGGCGAACACCTGCTGGCCGGCGCTGCCCATCGCGCCCACCGGCATCACCAGCGGGTCCACCACGATGTCATGCGCCGGAATGCCGAAATCGGCGGCCCGCTCGACGATCTTCTTCGCCACCGCGAAACGCACGTCCGGGTCTTCGGAAATGCCGGTATCGTCATTGCTGATCGCCACCACCGGCACGTTGTATTTCTTCACCAGCGGCAGGATCGCCTCCAGCCGGTCCTCCTCGCCGGTGACGGAATTGAGCAGCGGCCGGCCCTCGGCCAGCTCCAGCCCGCGCTCCAGCGCCGCCGGGACCGAGCTGTCGATGCATAGCGGCACATCCACCAGCCCCTGCACCAGTTCGATCACCTTGCCCATCAGCGGCGGCTCGGTCTCGTTCGGGTTGGGGTTCGAGTTGTAGACCACGCCCGCGTTGATATCGAGCACCATCGCCCCGCAGGCCACCTGTTCCAGCGCGTCCTTTTCGACGGTGGAAAAATCGCCCGCCTCAAGTTCGGCGGCCAGTTTCTTGCGGCCGGTGGGGTTGATCC
>JAJRUE010000239.1 GCA_024277955.1 Alphaproteobacteria bacterium
GAATTTCACGCCGATCTGATAGTCGTCGTCGCCGTGGCTGGGCGCGGTGTGGACAAAGCCGGTGCCGGCGTCCTCGGTCACATGGTCGCCGGGCAGCATGGGCACGTCGTAATCCCATTCGCCGTTCGCGCCCTCAACGCCGCGCAGCGGGTGAGCAAGCGTCAGGGCGTCCAGTTCTTCGGGCGCAACGTCGCGCAGGCGGCGATACATGGACGGGTCCAGCCGGGCCTGGGCAAAGATGCTTTCGGCCAGCGCATCGGCCAGCAGCAGGCGTTCGCCGATCTGCGCCCAGCATTCTTCGGGGCGGCCGGTGACCTCGTAAAGCCCGTAGGAAATGCCGGGGCCAAAGCAGACCGCCCGGTTTTGCGGGAGCGTCCAGGGGGTTGTCGTCCAGATCACCACGGAAGCGGATTTCAGGTCGGATTCGCGCTGATTTTGTTCGCTTTGGTGCTCAAGCCGGTCTTGGACATTGCCTTTTAGGTCTCGTTCCCGCGTGTATCTCACGGAATGGGCATCAATCACCGGGAACCGCACCCACACCGTATGGCTCTTGTGGTCGTGATACTCGATCTCGGCCTCGGCCAGGGCGGTCTTTTCCACCGGGCTCCACATCACCGGCTTGGAACCCTGGTAAAGCGTGCCGTTCATCAGGAATTTCATGAATTCCTCGGCGATCACGCGCTCGGCGTGGAAATCCATGGTCAGGTAGGGATCGTCCCAGTTGCCGGTAACGCCGAGGCGCTTGAATTCCTCGCGCTGGATATCCACCCAGCCTTCGGCAAAGCGGCGGCATTCCCGGCGGAAGTCCACCACGTCCACCTCGTCCTTGTCGCGGCCCTTGGCGCGATACTGTTCCTCGATCTTCCATTCGATCGGCAGGCCGTGGCAATCCCAGCCCGGCACATAGCGGGCATCGAAACCCAGCATCTGGTGGCTGCGCACCACGAAATCCTTGAGGATCTTGTTCAGCGCGTGCCCGATGTGCAGGTGCCCGTTGGCATAGGGCGGACCGTCGTGCAGGATCCAGGGCGCGCGCCCCTCTTTCTCGCGCAGCCGGTGGTAGACGCCGATCCTTTCCCAGCGTTCCAGCCAGCCGGGTTCGCGCCTGGGCAGGCCGGCGCGCATGGGGAAATCGGTTTTCGGCAGGTTCAGCGTGTCTTTGTAGTCAGTCTGTTCGGCGCACATTTCGGGCGTCCTTTTGGCGGGTGTTCCAGCGGTTTGGCGAAGGCTCGGCGTGAAGGGTCAAACGCCTTGTCCCGGCGGCTCGCATGTCTCAGAGCGCCGGGGTGATAATTCGAATGATGATGGCGGCATCGCGTCTCATGGGCTCGGGTTATAGGAGCGGTTTGCGCGATGGTCCAGAGGCTCCAACAACGCCTGCGACAATCGCGGCCCTTCCATCGCGGCGCGCGCACCCCAGATAACAGGGGCAACCAGGCCAAGGGGGTTTGCGATGAATGCCATGCCACCACGTTTCGAACTGACGCACGCGCAGGTCGACACCATGATGCACGCCTTTTATGCCGGGATCCGCGCGCATCCGGTGCTTGGGCCGGTGTTCAAGGGCCGGATCGGCGACAGCCCGGATGCCTGGGCCGCGCATGAAGAAAAGATCGCGCGCTTCTGGCGCAACGCCATCCTGCACGAACGCGGCTACAACGGCCGCCCGCAGCAGGTGCACATGGCGACGCCTTCGGTTATGCCCGAACATTTCGACCTGTGGCTGGACCTGTTCGAAGACACCGCCCGCCGGGTGCTGCCCGGCAAGGTTGCAACCCCCTGGGTGGCGCTGGCGCGGCGCATCGGGGCCGGCATGAAGATGGGCGTGGCGCAGGCGCGCGCGC
This sequence comes from Alphaproteobacteria bacterium, assembly GCA_024277955.1. Classification (GTDB taxonomy): domain Bacteria; phylum Pseudomonadota; class Alphaproteobacteria; order Rhodobacterales; family Rhodobacteraceae; genus JAJRUE01. Next base: position 1,845 of record JAJRUE010000239.1, read on the forward strand.
CGCGCGACGCGGTGCCGGTGCTGCGCTGAGCGGCTCTGACCCGGCCGCCATCCCGGCCGCCACCCCCCGCCCCGTTCGGACCGCCGGTTCCGGGGTTTTCACGCCGCGCGCCTAGGGCCTTTCCCAGCGCGCCGCCATCTGCCGGTAAAGCCAGCCCAGCGCCGCCAGCGATAGCCCGAGCCCGAGAAAAGACGCCACCCGCAGCAGGCCGGTCAGCCCCGCCATGTCGATCAGAAACACCTTGGCGATGGTCAGCCCGATGCCGATCGTCGCAATCTGGCGCAGCAGGTTCGAGCGCCGCGAATAGGCCAGCAGCAGCACCCCGACCGACACCAGCAGCATCGCGATGGTATAGCTGTAAAGCTCGCCATCCAGAACGCCGGGCACGCTCAGGTCGCGGCCCTGCCACAGGCGGCGGATCTCGAGCCCCACATAGCCCGCCGCCAGCCCCGAAGCCGCGGTGATGAACCCCACCCGCAGCACCCGGTTCAGCCCCGGGATTTTCCACGCGCCGATGGCGAACACCAGCGCCGGCACGCCAAAGGCGACCAGCAGGCTGTCCAGAACCGGCGGCCCGACCACCGCTTCGCCCGGCAACAGCGGGTTGGCGAATGCGGCGATCAGGGCAAAGCCCGCCAGCGCCACCAGCCCGTCCACCAGCGCCAGCACGATGCGAAGCGCGTGCATCACCCCGCCCGCGCGCAGCCGATAGAGCTGCACCATCGCCAGCATCACCCAGACCGAGGCGAACAGCGACAGGCCCCAGTGGTGCTCAAAGCCTCTGCCCAGCGCCCGGTTCAGCAGCACGCTGACAAAGGCGCCGGCGATCGCCCAGATGCCCGATTCGACGACCATGCGGGTCCGGTCGCGCTGCCGTTCGGCCAGCACCAGCCAGCTTGCCGCCAGCAGCGCCAGGCTGCCAAGGTTCGCCCCGGACGCTTCCCACAGCGGCGCATCCAGCGACCAGAAAACCCCCGGCTCGATGATCAGCCGCCAGCCGATCACGATCGCGCCTGCCGACACGAAATACTGCAGCGCCGGCAGGTTCAGCCGCCGGTCGGTCAGCGCCGCCATAAGCACCATCCCGGCCAGCGCCAGCGTCAGCGCCGCCTCGGACAGGACCACGGTCAGGGCAAAGGCAATCATCGTCATCGCCGCCAGCGCCAGCAGCGCCGCCCGGCGGCGGTCTTCGCCATCGCGCAGCGCCGAACGGGTCGCAAAGAACACCATCGCCGCGGCCACGATGATCGCATGGCCAGCCCAGCGCCCCGGCCCCAGCACGTCGCGCGCCGACCACCAGATGTCCAGAACCGCCAACACCAGGGGCGCCAACAGCGCCGCCCCCGCCGCCCAGGCCACCACCCACCGCCCGCCGGTCTGCGAACGCCACCACGCCAGCGCCGAGCCGGCCAGCGCGATGGCGGCCAGCACGCTGACGGTGCCAGGCGAGGCGGTTTCCGGCATCCGGTCCAGCCCGGCCCGGAACGCCCGCCACAGCGGCCCGCCGTCCAGCGCCTGTGTCACCAGCAGCGCCAGGAAAGCGCCGGGCATCAGCGCCGCCAGGTTGTCCAGCGCCGGGGCCCGCGCGCACCAGACCACCACCCCGGCATAGAGCACCGACAGCGCCGCGACCGCCAGCCAGACCAGCGCCGTTTCCCGGGCGTCCATCGCCACCAGCAGGGCCACGGCGCTGCCGCCAGCCAGGCCCGCCGCCGCCAGCCGGGTCGGAAACTCGGCCCATTTCACCGGCCCCTTGCGGCGGTGCAGCAGCGCCCACAGCCCGCTCAGCGCCATCGCCCCCCGGTGATCCGGGCGCGCGCTGAGCCGCGGCAGCGCCACCGAACCGGCGGCAACGATCAGCGCAAATCCGATGTAGTTTTCGCCGCCGGCGCCCTTCAGCCAGATCGCCAGCGCCGCCAGGTGGGCGAACGCCAGCGCCAGCGCCGACACCCAGGCCCAGCGCCGCACCGCATCCACCGCCAGCGCCGCCAGCGTGACCAGCGCGAAAAAGTAGTAGAACAGCCCGGGGTCGGCGCTGTCGCCGCCCACCAGAAAGGGCGCCGCGATTGACCCGACGATCCCCGCCGCCGCCAGGAAAGGCCCGTAGAACCAGCCAAGAACCACCGCCACCGCCGACACCATCACCAGCCAGACAAAGGCGCCCTCGGCCGACACCAGCCCATAGAGCTGGCGCGCCGCCAGCACCGCGACGAACAGCGCCACAAGCCCGGCGCCGGAAAAGGTCGACGGAAGATAGGCCGTACTGCCGGACCGCCGGTCGCCCCAGCGGCGTCGCACGAATTCCCCGCCCCAGATCAGCGCCACCCCCAGAAAAGCCGCCCCCATGACCCGCCAGAACGGGCTGATCAACCCGTTCTCGACGCCGTATTGCACCAGAAACACCCCCGCCAGCGCCAGCGACAGCGCCGCCACCGCGAGAAACCAGTTTCGGGCCAGCCAGTTGCGCGCCCGGTCCCAGTTTTCGGCGGTCAGCACAAAGGATCTCGGCGGCACCGGCGGCAGATCGGCGGTCTTGGTGAGGCGCGGGTCTTTGGTCGCGCCGGAAGCTCGGGCGCCGGCGGTCGCGGCCCGGCTCCAGGGGCCGTTGTCCCAGGGGCTGACCGGGCCGCGCCCGCGGCCCGAGGGTTCGGCGGCAGCGTCGGGCGGGGGCGTATCCGGGGCGGTCCTTGCATCAGCCCCGGCGTCGGTCGCAGCGCCAGCGCCGGCGTCGGC
>JAJRUE010000026.1 GCA_024277955.1 Alphaproteobacteria bacterium
CGCTTCTTTGCCCACGAAAGCTGCGGCCAGTGCACCCCGTGTCGCGCCGGAACCGACAAGATTGTTCGAATACTGCAGGAACCGAACCCGGATCCGGGGCTTCTGGCCGAGTTGAAGTTGGTCATGTCCGACAGCTCGATCTGCGGGCTGGGGCAGGCGGCGGCCAATTGCGTGGCCCACCTGATCGAATATTTCCCGGAGGAACTGGCATGAGCGCGCGCATCACCTTCACCCTGGACGGGCGCGACGTGCAGGCCGGGCCGGATGAAACCATCTGGTCCGTGGCCAAGCGCGAAGGCATCGCCATCACCCATCTGTGCCACAAGGACGACCCCGAATACCGCCCCGACGGCAATTGCCGCGCCTGCATGGTCGAGATCGAGGGCGAACGCACTCTGGCCGCCAGTTGCCACCGCAAGGTGGCCGAGGGGCTGGTGGTCCGGACCGCGGGCGAAAGGGTGGAAACCAACCGCCGGTTGGTCTTTGAACTGCTGGCCAGCGACATGCCCTCGCGCGAAAACGGCCCCGACCCCAGCGCCGAATTCTGGCGTCAGGCCGAAGCCGCCGGGCTGACGGGTGCTCCACGTTTCCCGGCGTCGCGCGCGGCCGCCGGGGGCGAGGTGCCGGTCGACAGCGTGCTGCGCGACGCCAGCCACCCGTCGATCGCGGTGAACCTGGACGCCTGCATTGCCTGCGGGCTGTGCCTGCGCGCCTGCCGCGAAGTGCAGGTGAACGACGTGATCGGCATGGCCGCGCGGGGCACCGATGCGCTGCCGGTGTTCGACATGGCCGACCCGATGGGCCTGTCGTCCTGCGTCGCCTGCGGCGAATGCGTGCAGGCCTGCCCCACCGGCGCCTTGCTGGAAAAGACGGTAATGAACCCGGACGCCACCCGCCGCACCGAATTCGCCGACACCACCGTTGACAGCGTCTGTCCGTTTTGCGGCGTCGGCTGCCAGAGCGAACTGCATGTGAAGGACGGGCGCATCGTCAAGGTGGATGGGCGCAAGGGGCCGGCCAACCGGGGCAAGCTGTGCGTCAAGGGGCGGTTCGGCTTCGACTATGTGCACAGCCCCGAACGGCTGACCGTGCCGCTGATCCGGCGCGACGACGCCCCCAAGCGCGGCGACGCGCGGCTGAGTTTTGCGACCCTGGGTGATGTGTTCCGCGAAGCGACCTGGGAAGAGGCGATGACGCGCGCCGCCCAGGGGTTCCGCGCGATCCTCGATGCCGATGGCGGCGCGGCGCTGGCCGGGTTCGGCAGCGCCAAGGGCACCAATGAAGAGGCCTATCTCTTCCAGAAACTGATCCGCCAGGGCTTCGGCACCAACAACGTCGACCACTGCACCCGGCTGTGCCACGCCTCCAGCGTCGCGGCCCTGATGGAGGGCGTCGGCTCGGGCGCGGTCTCGGCGCCGTTCACCGCCGCCGACGATGCCGAGGTGATCCTGGTGATCGGCGCGCGCCCGGAACAGAACCACCCGGTTGCCGCGACCTATTTCAAGCAGGCGGCCAGGCGTGGCGCGAAACTGATCGTGATGGACCCGCGCCGCCAGGGGCTGATGCGCCACGCCAGCCACCCGGTGGTGTTCAAGCCCGGCCGCGACGTGGCGCTGCTGAACGCCATGCTGAACGTGATCATCGAAGAAGGGCTGTATGACGCGCCCTACGTGGAAAAATACCTGGACGGGTTCGAGGCGCTGAAACAGAAGCTGCGCGACTTCACCCCCGAAGCCATGGCCGAACTCACCGGCGTCGATCCGGACTACCTGCGCGAGATCGCGCGCCTGTTTGCGACCTCGAAAGCCTCGATCATCTTCTGGGGCATGGGGGTCAGCCAGCATGTGCACGGCACCGACAACGCCCGCTGCCTGATCGCGCTGTCGCTGGTGACCGGGCAGGTGGGCCGCCCCGGCACCGGGCTGCATCCGCTGCGCGGGCAGAACAACGTTCAGGGTGCGTCGGACGCGGGGCTGATCCCGATGGTCTATCCGAATTATGCCTCGGTCGAGGATGCCGACGTGCGGGCGCGTTTCGAAGATGCCTGGGGCCGGGCGCTGGACCCGAAAAGCGGGCTGACGGTGGTAGAGATCATCAACGCGATCCATGCGGGCACGATCCGCGGCATGTATGTGATGGGGGAAAACCCGGCGATGTCGGACCCGGATCAGCGCCACGCCCGCGCAGCCCTTGCCCGGCTGGATCACCTGGTGGTGCAGGACATTTTCCTGACCGAAACCGCCTGGCACGCCGATGTGATCCTGCCGGCCTCTAGCCAGGCGGAAAAGACCGGCACCTACACCAATTCCAACCGGCAGGTGCAGATCGGCCGCCCGGCGGTGGCGCCGCCAGGCCAGGCGCGCCAGGACTGGGAACTGATCGCAGAGCTTGCGAACCGGTTGGGGCTGGACTGGAAATATAGCGATATTTCAGAAGTTTACGCCGAAATGGCCAGCATGATGCCGTCGCTCGACAACATTTCCTGGGACCGGATCGAACGCGAAGGCGCGGTGACCTACCCGGCGCCGGCCGCCGACGCGCCGGGCCAGGAGGTGATCTTTGCCGATGGCTTTCCGACCGCCAGTGGCCGCGCGAAACTGGTGCCCGCCGACCTGCTGCCGCCCGACGAAATGCCGGATGACGACTACCCGCTGGTGCTGACCACGGGGCGGATGCTGGAACATTGGCACACCGGCGCGATGACCCGCCGGTCGGAGGCGCTGAACGCCCAGGAACCCGAAGCGGTGGTGTCGATGCACCCGCGCGATATCGGCGAAATGGGGCTGAAGCGGGGCCAGCGGGTCACCGTCGAAACCCGGCGCGGGGCGATCACCCTGACCTTGCGCGCCGATCGCGACGTGACGCCGGGCATGCTGTTCATTCCGTTCTGTTTCGACGAAGCGCCGGCCAACGTGCTGACCAATCCGCACCTCGATCCCTGGGGCAAGATCCCCGAGTTCAAGTTCGCGGCGGCAAGGCTGAAACCTGCCGGGCCCTAGGCCCGGCGGGCGCAACTCAGTTGCAGTCGTTTTCTTCTTCGCCGGTGTCGACCAGCCAGCCACCGGGGCCGGCGATCCGATCGGGAAGAAACAGGATCGCAGCTTCGCGAATCGCCAGAACGGCCATGGTCGCGAGGATGACCTGATCAACGGTCAGGGACGTGAATTCCATCGTTAACACTCCAACTTGTTACTGGGTGTTTTTTGCCTGCCAAAGCGGGCCAAAAAGCGGCAACAAGGGTGTTTTGCCCGGGTAAGATCTTGAATCCCGGGGATTTGTGCGACAATGCCCGGCGAGGCGGAAAATTGTTTCAAATTTTCCCGATCCGCCCGGCCAGCCCGGGCGGCGGGCGGCGCATCATCCGGCGGGGGAATCGCCTTCAAAGGGGTCTTGCGGATAGCCGACGCCCGCCAGATACAACCCGTCGGGCGGGCAGACCGGCCCACAGGCGGCGCGGTCGCGCGCCTCCAGGGCGACGCGGACGCGCTCGGGTTCCCAGGCTCCGGCCCCGACCCGTTCAAGGGTGCCGACAAAGCTGCGAACCTGGTTGTGCAGGAAACTGCGGGCGCGCAGATGGAACCGGAACTCGGCCCCGAAACTGCGGGGGATTTCTTCGATCTCGAGCTGGTCGAGGGTCTTTACCGGGCTCTTGGCCTGACATTCGGTGGCGCGAAAGGTGGTAAAGTCGTGCTGGCCCAGCAGGTGGCGCGCCGCTTCGCGCATCGGGGCCAGCGTCAGTGTGTGCGGCACCTGCCAGACCAGGCCGCGCTCAAGGGTGGCCGGCGCCCGGCGCGACAGCAGGCGAAACAGGTAGCGCCGTTCCTGCGCGCTGAAGCGGGCGTGGAAATCCTGCGTGACCCGGGCCACCTTGAGCACCGCCACGGGCGCCGGTTTCAGGTGGTGGTTCAGCGCCTGGGCCAGGCGAAACGGATCCCAGTCGCGCGCCAGGTCGCAATGCGCCACCTGGCCCTTGGCGTGCACGCCCGCATCGGTGCGCCCGGCGGCGGCGATCCCCGGCGCATCGGGTTCGAGCCGGCGCAGCGCATTTTCCACCGCCTGCTGCACGGACGGGTGCCGGGTTTGCCGTTGCCAGCCGGAAAACGGCCCGCCGTGGTATTCGATCAGAAGCGCATAACGTGGCATGCGGCCCACATAACCTGCGCGCCAGGCCGGGGCAATGGCCGCGAAAAGGCGGCCCGCAATTCGCCGGCCGGGGCCGGATTTTTCGGCAATTCCCGGGCTTGGCGGGCTGGCCGCGCCGCTGCCCACTGGCGAATTCGCGCATGATGGTTATGTTCCGCAGGTGACAGTGAGGGCGGGCATTTGGTTCTTGGCAAGGTAGCGGACGGATTGGCACGTGGCGTAGAGGCCGCGCAGGCCACCGTGAGCGAAGCGTTTTTCGAGCCCGTCATCCGGCTGGGCGTCACCGGGCTGAGCCGGGCGGGCAAGACCGTGTTCATCACCTCGCTGGTGGCGAACCTGATCGACCGCGGGCGGATGCCGCAGCTGCTGGCCGCCTCGAACGGGGCAATCCGCGCGGCGTATCTGCGCCCGCAGCCCGACGACACGGTGCCCCGCTTCGACTACGAAGGACACCTGGGGGCGCTGATGGCCGAGACCCCGCAATGGCCCGAATCGACCCGCGCGGTCAGCGAATTGCGCCTGTCGCTGCGGGTTCAGCCGGGCGGGCTGCTGGGGGCGGTGTCGGGGCCGCGCACGGTGCATCTGGATATCGTCGACTACCCCGGCGAATGGCTGCTGGACCTGGCGCTTCTGGACAAGAGCTATGACGACTGGTCGCGCGACACCCTGGCGCGGCTGGCCGAACGCGACATCGGCGCCGGCTATCTGCGCGCGGCCGAGGCGACCGATCCGGCCGCCGCGCTCGACGAGCCGCGCGCCCAGGCGCTGGCCGCCGCCTTCAGCGACTATCTGCACGCGGCGCGCCGGGCCGGGTTTTCCGACTGCACGCCGGGGCGCTTCCTGTTGCCGGGGGATCTGGCCGGCTCTCCGGTGCTGACCTTTGCGCCGCTGGCCGACACCCGCGGCGCCGGGCGCGCCAGCCTTGGGCGCGAAATGGCGCGCCGCTTCGAAGCCTACAAGGCCAAGGTGGTCAAGCCGTTCTTTCGCGATCATTTCGCCCGCATCGACCGACAGATCGTGCTGGTGGACGCGCTGGGGGCGATCCATGCCGGGCCGCGCGCGCTGGAAGACCTGCGCCGCGCCATGGGCGAAATCCTGTCGGCCTTCCGGCCCGGGCGCAACCCGTTCCTGGCCCGGCTGCTGCGCGGCCGGCGGGTGGAAAAGATCCTGTTCGCTGCCACCAAGGCCGACCATCTGCACCATTCCCAGCACCCGCGCCTGACCGCGATCATGGAGGCGCTGGTCAAGGAAGCCCGCGCGCGCGCCGATTTCAGCGGCGCCGAAACTGCCGCCATGTCGATCGCGGCCCTGCGCGCCACGGTCGAGGAAACCGTTGACCACGGCGGGCGCAAGCTGGACTGCGTGCGCGGCACGCTGCTGGATGGGCGGCAGGCGGCGTTCTACCCCGGCGAGCTGCCCGAAGACCCGGCCCGCCTGTTGCAGCCTGCCCGCGACGGCGCGCGCAAATGGCTGGATGCCGATTACGAGATCATGACCTTTGCCCCGGCCCGGCTGAGCCTGAAGCCCGGCGAGGGGCCGCCGCATATCCGCCTGGACCGGGCGGCGCAGTTCCTGATCGGGGACCGGCTGTGACGCTGCGCCTGCAAAAGGCCACCCGCGAGGATTGTCCCCAGATGGGGACAATCCTGCTGGCCTGGGTCGATGAAACCGGCTGGATGCCGCGCATCCACCCGCGCGACAGCTACCCCGTCTTTGCCGAGCTGCTGGAAAACATCAGCGATGTCACGGTGGCGCGGCTGGACGGCAGGGTGGTCGGGTTCATCGCCCGGCAGGATAACGATATCCAGGCGCTCTACGTGGACGGTTCGGCGCGCGGACAGGGGGTTGGCAAGGCGCTTCTGGATCACGCCAAGACCCAGGTCGAAAAGATCGGGCTGTGGACCTTTCAGGCCAACACCGGGGCGCAGCGCTTTTACCGGCGCGAAGGGTTCCGTGAAGAGCGGCGCACCGACGGGCAGGAAAACGATGAAAAACTGCCGGATGTCTACATGACATGGGCGCGAACGGCGGACAGGACAGACAATGGCTGACAAAAACGGACCCGTGCTGATCGAACTTGACGGCGATCCGGCGCCGACCCCGGCCGACGCGCCGCCGGTGCCCGACGACAGCCCCGCGCCGATGCCGAGCGGGCAGGCCATGCAGCAGGTCGTGCGGCTGGCCGGGCGCCGTCCGTCGCGGCTGACCCGGTGGTTCTGGCAGCTGTTGGGGGCGCTGGCCGGGTTCGGCCTGTCGCTTTGGGCCTGGAACGCGATCAACGCGCTGCTCGCGCGAAACCCGGTGCTTGGCTACGTCGCGCTCGGGCTGACGGTCGCCTTTCTGGTGGTCTGCCTGGGGATCATCCTGCGCGAATGGGCGGGCATTGCGCGGCTGCGCCGGGTGGACGGGCTGCGCAAGGCCGCCGAACAGGCCCTGTCGCAGGGCGATCTTGCCCAGGCGCGCCGGGTGGCCACGCAGCTGGAAACGCTCTACCGCGCGCGGGCCGAACTTGAATGGGGCCGGGCGCGGTTCGCCGAGCGGCGCGACGAACAGTTCGATGCCGACGGGCTGCTTGGCCTGGCCGAGGCCGAGTTGCTGGCGCCGCTCGATCTGGCCGCGCGCCGCGAAATCGAGGCCGCCGCCCGGCAGGTGGCCACGATCACCGCGATCGTGCCCCTGGCGCTGGCCGACGTGGTGACCGCGCTCACCGCCAACCTGCGGATGATCCGCCGCATCGCCGAGGTCTACGGCGGGCGCGCCGGCACGCTTGGCAACTGGCGTCTGGCGCGCAGCGTCATGTCGCACCTGGTGGCGACCGGGGCGGTGGCGGTGGGCGATGACCTGATTGGCTCGATCGCCGGGGGCGGGGTTCTGTCGAAAATCTCGCGCCGCTTCGGCGAAGGCATGATAAACGGCGCGCTGACCGCCCGCGTCGGGCTGGCCGCGATCGAGGTCTGCCGCCCGCTGCCGTTCCGCCAGCAAAACCGCCCGTCGGTCAGCGCGATCATAAAGCGCGCCCTTGCCGGGCTGTTCGCTTCCAAGTAGCGTCACGGCAGTTCCTGGCCTTTCGGGCGGATTGTTCTGATGCTGTTTGTCTCTGTGTTGCTGAGCGCGCTTGTGCCGATCGCGGTGCTGTATCTTTTGCTCAGCCACTATGCGTTGCAGAAAAAGGTCGCCCGGCTGGAAGCTCAGCTTGCCCGGCGGGCCGAAGTGGATGCCTCTGACGCCGACGCCGACGCCGACGCCGACGCCG
>JAJRUE010000240.1 GCA_024277955.1 Alphaproteobacteria bacterium
GCGCGCTACGACGGGGTGCGCTATGGCCACCGCGCGAAACTGGCCGCCGGCGACGGCATCACCGAAATGTATGAAAAGACCCGCGCCGAAGGCTTTGGCGACGAGGTTCAGCGCCGGGTGATGATCGGCACCTACGTGCTGTCGGCGGGCTTCTACGACGCCTATTACAACCGGGCCCGCAAGGTGCGCACGCTGATCAAGAAGGACTTCGAAGACGTCTTCGCCCAGGGGATCGACGCGATCCTGACCCCGGCCACGCCCTCGGCCGCCTTCGGGCTTGGCGAAATGGCCGACGCCGACCCGGTCCGGATGTATCTGAACGACGTGTTCACGGTGACGGTGAACCTGGCTGGGCTGCCGGGCATTTCGGTGCCGGCGGGGCTGGACGGGCAGGGGTTGCCGCTGGGGCTGCAACTGATCGGCCGGCCCTGGCAGGAAGGCGATCTGCTGAATGTCGCGCATGTGATGGAACAGGCGGCGGGGTTTGTTTCCAAGCCCACGAAATGGTGGTAAAAACCGCCCGGTAAGACGGGCAGAGGGGCAAGTCATGCGTATCTTGGGTTTGGCAATTCTGGCGGGCACGCTGGCGGCATGCGCGCCTTCGGTGCCCGATTCGGGGCGCGGCGTCGGGTTTGCCCCGATCGGCAGCACGGCGGTGCCGGTCCAGCCGGGCCAGACGGACCAGACAGACCAGGCGGCGACGGGGTTGGTCGACGCTGGCCAGATCTCGGACGAAACGCTGCAGCCGGGGGTCGACCTGCCGCAATCCGGGCAGGCGGGCGCTGACCAGACCACGGTCGATGGCGGCGCGGCCCCCAAACCGGTGGTCAAGCTGAACAACCCCGGTATTTCCGACGAACAGGACTTCAGCGCCGTGACCGCGCGCGAAACCATCGAAAGCGACCGCGCCCGGATCGAGGCCCAGCGCGAAGCCTATCAGGTCATCGCGCCCACCGCGCTGCCGGCGCGCCCGAACCGGACCTTTGCATCGATCGTCGAATTTGCCCTGGCCACCACCAACGAGGTCGGTCAGCCGCTGTATTCGCGCTCGAAAATCCTGGCGCAAAGCCGGTTCGAACGGAACTGCGCGAAATACGCGTCATCCGACCTCGCACAAGAGGCGTTTCTCAAGGCGGGCGGCCCGCAACGCGACCGCTACGGGCTGGACCCGGATGGCGACGGTTTCGCCTGCTACTGGGATCCCAAGCCGTTCCGGCTGGCGGTAAACGCGCAGGGCCAGTGATACTGCCGGTCGCGCCCCTGCGGGTGCTCGACCGGCCTTCGCCCAATTTCGGCGCGCGCCGCGACGGGGCGCTGCCAGATCTGGTGGTGCTCCACTTTACCGCGATGACCAGCGCGCGCGATGCGCTGGCCCGGCTTTGCGACCCGGCGCATCAGGTGTCGTCGCATTATCTTCTGGATGCCGCCGGCCAGGTCATGCGCCTGGTCGCCGAGGAACACCGCGCCTGGCACGCCGGGCCCGGGGCCTGGGGTGGCTGCGAGGATATCAATTCGCGCTCGATCGGGATCGAGCTTGCCAACAGCGGCACGACCCCGTTCAGCGCGCCGCAGATGCGGGCGCTCGAACTGCTGCTGGATCAGGTGATGGCGCGCTGGAATATCCCGCGCCACCGGGTGATCGGCCACGCCGACATGGCGCCGGCGCGCAAGACCGACCCGGGGCCGCGCTTTGACCGGCGCCGTCTCGCGCTGGCCGGCCGGTCGGTCTGGCCAGCCCCCAAACCCGCCAAGCCCGGCCCGGGGGCGGACCCGGCCGAGTTTCTGCGCCTTGCCCAACGGTTCGGCTACCCCGCGTCGCCGGGCTTTGCCAGGGTCCATGCCGCCTTCCGCGCGCGGTTTCGGCCCTGGGGGGGCGCGGTGCTGGACGCGATGGACATGGCGCTGATCGGTGATCTCGCCGACCGCTTCCCGGTTGACCGGGACGAAACGGCATCCTAAGTCGCTTGGGCGCGGGTGGCTGGATGGCCGCGGGTTTCGGCCCGAGGAAAGTCCGGACTCCATGAAGCAACGGTGCCGGGTAACGCCCGGCCGGGGAAACCCGAGGGAAAGCGCCACAGAGAACAGACGGCCGGTGCAAGCACCGGTCACGGTGAAAAGGTGCGGTAAGAGCGCACCGCGCCCCTGGCAACAGGGGTGGCACGGCAAGCCCCACCGGGAGCAATGCCAAATAGGGATCGCGCGGAGCGTTTGCTCCGGGGACGCTTCAGCCCCAGCAGGTCCGGGTTGGCAGCTTGAGCGCGCCGGTAACGGCGCGCCCAGATGAATGGCCATCCAAAGGGGGCGACCCCTTGGACAGAATCCGGCTTACAGGCCACCCGCGCGTATCGGCTTGTCGGCCCCACAGGGGGCTGTCCGCCCCCTCTGGCCGCCCAGGGGGCGGCCATTCACCCCCGAGGATATTTTCGGACAGAAGAAACCCGGCTTGTCTTCTTCTGTCCGGAAAATATCCCCGCCGGAGGCATCCGGGCGTGCCGCTTGCGCTTCAGTCGGCGATGAAGTGCAGCCGGTCGAAACGCGCCCTGAGGGCCGCGGTTTCCGGGGCGAGTGCTGCCGGGTCGTTGGCCTGAAGCGCCCGCACCAGCAGGTCGGCGATTTCGGGGATGTCGTCGGGGGTCACGCCGAAGCGCACCAGTTCCGGCGTGCCGATGCGCAGCCCGTTCAGATCGCCCGCGACCTCGTCGATGGGGAGGCCGATGCCGCAGGCGAGAAAGCCGGCCTGGCGCAATTTCTTCGACGCCGTCTGCCCGCCGCCGAACGCGGCCGCCTCGATCGCGAACTGGTGCGAATCGGTGAAGTCGCGCCCGGAGGCGAAGATCCTGATCCCGCGCGCGTCCAGGGCGCCGGCGAGCGCGCGCGCCACCGCGATCATCTGTTTGGCATAGGCCGCACCGAAGGCGCGCCAGTCCAGCATCGTCATCGCAAGTGCAGCCGATTTCGCCGCGTCGAAATTCGCGGTCATCCCCGGAAAGGCAATCGCGTCCAGCCGCTGCGCCAGGGCCGCGTCATTTGTCACGATCAGCCCGCCCGGCGGTCCGCCGAGGCTTTTGTAGGTGCTCATGGTCATCAGGTGTGCGCCCTCGGCCAGCGGGTTCTTCCAGGCGCGTCCGGCGATGATGCCGCACTGGTGCGCCGCGTCGAACAGCACATGCGCGCCCACCTCGTCGGCGATCTCGCGCACCTCGGCCACCGGGTGTTCAAACAGGTTCAGGCTGGCCCCCACCGTGATCAGTCGCGGTCTGACGCGATGCGCCAGTTCGCGCAGCCCGGCCACGTCCAACGTGTAGCCATCGGCGTTCACCGGTGCGGTTTCGATGTTCAGCCCGTAAAGCCCCGCACACCCCGCCTGGTGGTGGGTCACGTGCCCGCCGATCGCCGCTGGCGGGGCGATGATCGTATCGCCGGGCCTGCAGGTGGCCATGAAGCCGTAAAGGTTGGCAATCGCCCCCGAGGGCACGCGAATCTCGGCGTGATCCGCCTGGAACACCTCGGCGCAGAGCTCGGCGCAGATCACCTCGATTTCCTCGATCGCCTCGAGCCCCATTTCGTATTTGTCGCCCGGATAGCCCAGCGACGGGCGCGACCCCAGGCCCGAGGCCAGCAGCGCCTCGGCGCGCGGGTTCATCACGTTGGTGGCCGGGTTCAGGTTGAAACAGTCGCGTTCGTGGATCTGCCGGTTGCGCGCGGCGAGGCGTTCCAGCCGGTCGGCCAGCGCGGCGGCGGGGGACGCGGCGGTGTCCGCGGCGATCCGCCGGACCAGGGATTCGGACGCCTCGGGCACCCAGGCGCGTTTTTTCAGTTGCATGGCTTCCTCCGAAACTGCGCTTTGCCGGTGCGACAATGGCGGCTGCGCCCGGCCTGTGCAAACCGGAATTGCCGGGCGGAGGCTGCAAAAAACGCCCGCATGTTCCGCCGGCCGGCCCGCCAGCCCCCGGGGAACCGCCGCCGGACGCGCATTGCCAAGTTTCCGGTTGACTCGGACCCGCATCGCGCTACAAGGCGGGCTTCATGGATTTCACGGGATGCCGCGCAGCCCGTTCGAAGGAGTTAGATCATGGCGAAACCGACGACCATCAAGATTCGTCTGAATTCGACTGCAGACACGGGCCATTTCTATGTGACCAAGAAAAACGCCCGCACCATGACCGAAAAGATGGTCGTGCGGAAGTATGACCCGGTCGTGCGCAAGCATGTCGAATACAAGGAAGGCAAGATCAAGTAATCCTGCCCCCCTGCCGAATTCGAAAAGCCGCGCCTTTCAGCGCGGCTTTTTCATTGCCCGAAATTGGTCAGAATTTCCTGCTAGCATGGCCGGCGGATGCGAAAAGACCCTGCCCCAAACTGCAAAAGACCCGGAGATCCCATGCGCTATATCGCCCTTGCCCTGATCCTGTCGCTGTCCGCCTGTTCGGTGGAAAAGGTCACCGAACGCAACAGCGGCATCGGCTTCAAACCCTACGATGTGCCGGCGTCCTGACGCGGGCCCGGCGTGCCACGAAAAAGGGCCGGCGCAGTGCCGACCCTTTTCATTTTGCCCGATGGTGGCGGGCGATCAGTTCCGATTGCCCATGAACTGCAGCAGGAACATGAACAGGTTGATGAAGTCGAGATAGAGGTTCAACGCCCCCATGATCGCCGATTTCCCCAGCCATTCGCTGTCCATGTGCTGCGCATGCTGGATGTAGTCGGTCTTGATCTTCTGGGTGTCATAGGCGGTCAGGCCCGCAAAGATCAGCACCCCGATGATCGAGATCGCGAACTGGATCGCGGGCGAGCCCAGAAAGATGTTCACGATCGAGGCCACGATCAGCCCGATCAGACCCATGATCAGGAACGATCCCCAGCCCGAAATATCCTTCTTGGTGGTGTAGCCCCACAGCGAAAGACCGGCAAACGAGATCGCCGTCACCAGAAAGGTCTGGGTGATCGAGACCCCGGTGAACACCGCGAATATCCAGCTGAGCGACAGCCCCATCAGGGCCGCGAACGTGTAGAAGAACAGCTGTGCGCCGGCGGCCGAAAGCTTGTTGATCGCCGCGCCGAAGGCAAAGACCATCCCCAGCGGCGCGAACATGATGATCCACCCAAGGATATTGGGCCGCAGCGTAACCGGATCGCGGAACAGCGCCAGCAGGACATCGCTGGACCCGACGGCCCAGGCGGCCAGTGCGGTGACCAGCAACCCCACCGACATGGTCCCGTAGACCTTGTTCATGTGGGTGCGCAGCCCTTCGTCGATTGCCGCCGTGCGGACGCCGACGCCTGCGCGTGCCGATTGATAGTCTGCCATTTAAGTGCCTCCTGAACATTCCAAAGATGCGGTCCAAAAGGTTGGACCACCCTTGCCTCGGATATTGGCATGGGTGGCCGGTTTTTCAAGGTTTTTGCGATCAATTTGCAGGCCGCGGGCGCGCTTTTGCGTGAACGCCGGTCAGCAGCGCCAGTTGGCGGGCACGTCCCAGGCCTTGCGCCGGGCTTCGCGCTGCGCTTCGTCGCGGCTCAGGCCGATGTCTTTCAGGGCTGCTTCATCCAGCCTGGCAAGGGCCGCGCGCTGCCGGCGAAGGGCCAGGGCCTGCAGGATGCGGCCGACGATGCCCGTTGCACGCGGGCGGCAAATGGGCGTGGCGCAATAGGTGTTGGTCACGGTCATGGCATCATCCTTTCCGAATGCTGATGGTATTGCGTTTGGCATCAATTCTCTTGATGCTTCTCGCAAATCGTGATTGATTAGTAAAATGAATGTTTAATCTTGTTGCCATCAAGGAACGTGATATGATCAGAAACCTCGACATTACTGCGCTGCGCTCGTTCGTGGCGGTTGCGGATTCGGGCGGGGTGACGCGGGCGGCGGGGTTCCTGAACCTCACCCAGTCGGCGGTCTCGATGCAGCTCAAGCGGCTGGAAGACTCGCTTGGCCTCGAACTGATGGACCGGACCGGGCGGCGCACCGCGCTGTCGGCCTCTGGCGAACAGCTGCTGGGATATGCCCGCAAGATCCTTGCCCTGAACGACGAAGTCTATGGCCGGCTGACCCACAACGCCTTTGAAGGCGAGATCGTTCTGGGGGTGCCCCATGACATCGTCTACCCGGCGATCCCGCCGGTGCTGCAGCGGTTCAATGCCGATTTTCCGCGCGTCAAGGTGCAGCTGGTGGCGTCCTACACGCGGGTGTTGAAGGAACAGTTCGCGCGCGGGAAATGCGACATGATCCTGACCACCGAAGACCAGTGCGACGCCGGGGGCGAAACCCTTGCCACGCTGCCGCTGGTCTGGGTCGGCGGGCAGGGGGGGCACGCCTGGAAACAGCGCCCGCTGCGGTTGGCCTTCGAATACCGCTGCTTTTTCCGCAACCGGGTGCAAGAGGCGCTGAACCGGGCCGGCATTCCCTGGGAAATGGCGGTCGAATCGGAACAGACCCGCCCGATCGAGGCCAGCGTCAGCGCCGATCTGGCGGTGCATGCGATGATCGAAGGCACCGAGCCGCCGCATTGCGAAATCATCCAGCACGGCGGCGCCTTGCCCGATCTGGGCGGCATCAACATCAACTTTTACCACGACGACACCGGCAAGGGGGCCATGTCCGACGAACTGGCCGCCCTGGTGCGTCAGGCGTTCCGCGGGCCTATGGTTCAGGCTGTGGCGTAACCACGACCTTGCCGGTGGACAGGCGCTTGCGCAGCAGGCCCAGGGCCTCGGCGGTGCGGTCGAGCGGCAGCACATGGCTGACATGCGGGCGCAGCTTGCCGGCCTGATACCAGCTGACCAGGGTCGCAAGGCTGTCGGCCAGGGTCTGCGGCGCAAAGGCCAGATAGCCGCCCCAGTAGTGGCCGATCACGGTGATGTTCTTGACCAGGATGATATTGGCCGGGATCTGCGGGATATCGCCGCTGGCAAAGCCGATGACGATGAAGCGCGCTTCGGGTTTGCAGGCCCGCAGGGCGGCGCGCGACAAGTCGCCCCCGACCGGATCATAGACCACATCGGCCCCGCCCAGGGCCTTGACTTCGGCGCGGATGTCGGCGGTGTCGCTGTCCAGCACGTGATCGGCCCCGGCGGCGCGCGCCACCTCCAGCTTGGCCGGACCGCGCGCCACGGCGATGACCTTTGCGCCCATCTGCCTGGCGATCTCGACCGCGCTCAACCCGACGCCGCCGGCGGCCCCGAGCACCAGCACGGTTTCGCCGGCCTGCAGCCGCGCCCGATGCGCCAGCGCCAGGTGGCTGGTGCCGTAGGCCACCTGAAAGGCCGCGGCATCGCGAAACGGCATGTCGTCGGGCAGCTTCAGGCACATGGTCGCCGGGTAACAGCCGAATTCGGCCAGCCCGCCGGCGCCTCCGAACACCGCGACACGGTCGCCCGGCGCGACATTGGTGACATCCGGTCCGATCTCTTCGACGGTGCCCGCCACCTCCATCCCCAGGGTAAAGGGGGGCTGCGGCGTGGCCTGGTATTCGCCCCTGGCCATCAGCAGATCGGCAAAGTTCAACCCGCAGGCATGGATGCGCACCAGCGCTTCGCCCGCACCCGGCCTCGGGCGCGCGACCTCGGCAAGTTGGGGCGGCGTGCTGAAATCGGTAACCTGAAATGCCTTCATCGCGATCGTCCCTTGCTGTCCCGGCCTTGCGGCCCTGGCGCAAAGCCATAAACGGTGGCAGGTGCGAAAACCAGCCGGTTTGCCGGCCGCACAACCCAAGGGCGATGTACGCTGCACCGGCGACTCATCAGTGCGCGCGGGGGCGGATTCGGGGAATCGCCGGAAAGTAGAGTTACTCAACCCAAGGTTTTAAAGAAAGTTTTTCGAGTATGTTCGGCGGGCCTCTGATTAACATATTGAAAATACGTAGAAATCTTTTCTTAACCGACGACCTGTACAAAAAGACAGGTTGATAAAGGGGGGGTAAGTCATGGCACCTAGGCGCACGTTTAACGAATAAGGAGTTATCCCATGAAACATCCTGTGGATGTGCACGTCGGCAAAAGGGTCCGTCACCGTCGTTGGATGGTCGGCATGACCCAGCAGCAGCTGGCGGAAAAGGTGGGGATCAAATTTCAGCAAATTCAGAAATACGAAACCGGCATGAATCGGGTCAGCGCATCGCGGCTCTGGGACATTGCCGAGGCGCTTGAAGTGCCTGTCAGCTTTTTCTTCGAAGGTTTGGAAGACGCCCAGTCCGAGGCGCGTATCGCCGGGGCCGCGGTTCCGGGCGACATCATGGCCGACAAGGAAGCACTGGAACTGGTGCGTTCGTATTATGCGATCCCCGAAAATCAGCGCCGGCGGCTTTTCGAACTGGCCCGGGTTCTGTCGGACGCGGCCTGAGCTGCGTCTGAACCAGACTTGACCACGGTTGCCGTCGCCACTAACGGAATGTGGCGGGGGTGACCTGGTTTTGACAGAGATATCACGATCGGAGCAGGCCGAACTGGTCTCGGTGGCCCATGCGGCCGCCGATGCGGCTTGTGCGGTGACCTTGTCCTATTTCCGGGGCCAGGCGCTGGACACGCGCAACAAGGCCGCGGCCGGGTTCGATCCGGTCACGCTTGCCGACCGGCAGGCCGAAGCGGCGATTCGCGATGTCTTGCGCGCGCGCCGGCCGGATGACGCGATCCTTGGCGAAGAACAGGTCGACCAGCCGGGATCGTCCGGCCTGACCTGGGTGCTTGACCCGATCGACGGCACCCGTGGCTTCATCAGCGGAACACCGACCTGGGGCACGCTGATTTCGCTGCGCGACGCCAGCGGTCCCTTCCTGGGCCTGATCGACCAACCCTATATCGGCGAACGTTTCCTGGGCGGGTTTGGCGCGGCGACATTGCTGCGCGCCGGCCACGACACCCCCATCCGTGTGCGCCCGGCCGCCGCCCTTGCCGAAGCGACGCTGTTCACAACGTTCCCCGAACTGGGAACCCAGACCGAGGCCGC
>JAJRUE010000241.1 GCA_024277955.1 Alphaproteobacteria bacterium
CACGAAATCCGCGATCCACGAGGTGTCGCGGTTGGTCACCGCCACCTCGAACCCGTGGTCCGCCATGTTCAGCGCCAGCGCGCTGCCCATGGTCCCCAGCCCGTAAACCCCGATCTGCGCCTTTGTCATCGCCTGGTCTCCCGTTGAACTTGCCGTAACAACCGACCCCGGGAACCTAGACCCCCAGACACCACCGCATCACGGCCTTTTGAGCGTGCAGGCGGTTTTCGGCTTCGTCGAACACCACCGAATGCGGCCCGTCCATGACCTTCGAAGTCACTTCTTCGTCCCGGTGCGCGGGCAGGCAGTGCATGAACAGCGCGTCGGGCTTGGCCAGCGCCATCAGGTCATCGTTGACCTGATAGGGGCGCAGCTGGTTGTGGCGGCGTTCGCGCGCCGACTGGCTGTCGTGCATCGAAACCCAGGTGTCGGTGACCACCAGATCAGCGTCGCGCACCGCCTTGGCGGGGTCGCGCTCGATTTCGACACTCACTCCTTTGGATCGCGCAAATTCCACGAATTCACGTTCCGGGTCAAGCGTTTGCGGACCGGTAAAGGTCAAATCGAAGCCGAACTGCCCGGCCCCGTGCAGGAACGAGGCGCACACGTTGTTGCCGTCGCCGGACCAGACCACCTTTTTGCCGCGGATCGGACCGCGGTGTTCTTCGTAGGTCATCACGTCGGCCATGATCTGGCAGGGGTGCGTGCGGTTGGTCAGCCCGTTGATCACCGGCACCGAGGCGCATTCGGCCATCTCCTGGACGGTGGCCTCTTCGAAGGTGCGCATCATGATCATGTCGACGTAGCGGCTGAGAACGCGCGCCGTGTCGGCGATGGTTTCGCCGTGGCCAAGCTGCATGTCGGCCCCCGAAAGCACCATCGTCTGCCCGCCCATCTGGCGCACGCCGACATCAAAGGACACCCGCGTCCGGGTCGAGGGTTTTTCGAAGATCAGCGCGACCATGCGTCCGGCGAGCGGCTGGTCGTCGTCCGGGGCGCCCTTGGGGCGGTCGGCGCGCGCCTGTTTCATGGCGCGGGCCTGGTCGATCATGGCCCTGAGCGCGTCGGGGTCGGTGGTGTGGATATCCAGAAAATGGTTCATGGTTCGGCTTTCGGTTTGGAGCGGGGTGCAGGGGCTGTCTGCCCCTCTTGGCCTGACGGCCAATTCACCCCGAGGATATTTCGGGACAGAAGAAGATCATGGGCGCTCATGCAGGCGCTTGGCGGCGGCATCGAGGGCGGCGATCGCGGTGGCGATGTCGTCTATGCTGATGTTGAGCGGCGGCAGCAGGCGCACCACGTTGTCGGCGGCGGGCACGGTCAGGATGTTTTCGTCATAGCCGGCCTGCACCAGGTCGGTGTTGGCGCGCTTGCATTTCAGGCCGAGCATCAGGCCGGCGCCGCGGACCTCTTCGAAGACCTGCGGGTGGGAGGCGACCAGGCCTTCCAGGCGCTGGCGGAATATCCCTGCCTTTTCATTGACTTGCGCCAGGAATTCCGGGGTCGCGACGATCTGCATGAGCTTCAGGCCGACGGCGCAGCCCAGCGGGTTGCCGCCGTAGGTCGACCCGTGGGTGCCGGCGGTCATCGCGGCGGCGGCGGTTTCGCGCGCCAGCACCGCGCCCAGCGGGAAGCCGCCGCCGATGCCCTTGGCGACCATCATGATGTCGGGCGCGATCCCGGCCCATTCGTGGGCGAAAAGCCGGCCGGTGCGGCCCATGCCGCATTGCACCTCGTCGAAGATCAGCAGGGTTCCGGTTTCGTCGCACAGCGCGCGCAATTCGCGCAGGAAGGCGTCGGGGGCCGGGCGGATGCCGCCTTCGCCCTGGATCGGTTCGATCAGGATGGCGGCGGTGCTGGCATCAAGGGCTGCGCGCACCGCGTCGATATCGGCAAACGGAAGCTGGGTGAACCCCGGCAGCAGCGGCGCAAAACCCTGGGTGAGCTTTTGCGACCCGGCGGCGGAAATTGCGGCGATCGAACGGCCGTGGAAGGCGCCTTCGAAGGTCAGGATTTCGGTGCGCTCGCCCTTGCCTTGCGCATCCCAGTAGCGGCGCGCCATCTTGACGGCAAGCTCCAGCGCCTCGGTGCCGGAATTGGTGAAGAACACCGTGTCGGCGAAGGTCTGTTCCACCAGCGCCTCGGCCAGCGCCTGCTGCTGCGGGATCTGGTAGAGGTTCGACACGTGCCACAGCTTTTCGGCCTGCGTTTCCAGGGCCTTGACCAGGTCGGGGTTGGCATGGCCCAGCGCGTTCACCCCGATCCCGGCGCCCAGGTCCAGGTATCGGCGGCCACGATCATCCGTCAGCCAGCTGCCTTCGCCGCTGACGAAGGCAAGGGGGGCGCGGTTGTAGGTCGGCAGGACGGTATCGATCATGGGTCTGAAGCCTTTGAAAAGAAGCCCAAGAGGTGCCCGAGGCACGAAGGCGTGTCAATATTGGATGAAGCGGGGGGGAAGGTCGCCGCAGCGCGGCAGGGATCGTGGCACGCAGGCGCGCGCCGGGCGCATCAGCGTCGGCGTCGGGGCGCGGCAGAGGTCGGGTTCACGATCATGGCGGAGCACATAGACCGGCGCGCCGCCATTGTCCAGCCGTGCATTTCCAGGCGGGCATTTCCAGGCGAGCGGCGGCGGGCATGCGGCCCTTGTATCCCCCGGCCCGGTCGCGGTAAGGTAAGCGCTGACCCGAAAAGACCGTCTCTGGCGGCCCGGCCCAGGCAAGCGATACAGGCGTTCTGGGCGGTGTGATTTGAGGAACTGCCATGTCCTGGACCGACGAACGTGTTGAATTGCTGAAAAAGATGTGGGGCGAAGGCCAGTCTGCCAGCCAGATCGCCAAGGAACTCGGCGGCGTCACCCGCAATGCGGTGATCGGCAAGGTTCACCGGCTGGGCCTGTCCAACCGCACCGGCGGCGGCGGCACGGCCAAGCCCGCCCCCAAGGAAAAACCCGCCGCCAAGCCCGCGGCCAAGCCCGCCCCCGCCCCGGAACCCGCGGCCGAAGCCGAAGCCCCGGCCAAGCCGACAGGCCCGATGCGCCGCCCGATCATTCCGGCGGGCCAACCGCTGCCGCCACAGCCCAGTGCCAACGAAATCAGCCCCGAAGCGCTGGCAAGCGTGCGCGAGGTCGAAAAGAAGGCCAAGAAGATCACGCTGATGGAGCTGACAGAACGCACCTGCAAATGGCCGATCGGCGACCCGGCAACCGATGATTTCTGGTTCTGCGGCCTGGCGGTGCAGCCGGGCAAACCCTATTGCAAGGCGCATGTGGGCGTGGCCTTTCAACCGATGTCCAGCCGCCGCGACCGTCGCCGGTAGGCTGCTGGCGCCCACGCCGCCGCCGGGTGCCAGCCCGAGCGCCCGGCAGGGGCGCGAGATGCGAAAATGGCCCGCCAGGGCCGCCGCTTGCCAACACCCATTTCGGCCAGGACCACCCGCAGGGGCTGGCGCGGACGGCGCGCTCGCGATAGGTCTGGCCCGGAAACGCGCGAACCGGGGACCGCATGACACCGATCATTTCCATCCAGAACCTGTCCAAGGTCTACGCCGACGGCCAGAAGGCGCTCGACGGGGTTTCGCTGGACATCCGCGAAGGCGAAATCCTGGCGCTTCTCGGCCCCAACGGCGCCGGCAAAACCACGCTGATATCGGCGGTCTGCGGCCTGGTTGAGCCCACCGGCGGCCAGGTCACCGTGGCCGGGCACGACCTGAAGACCGGGTTTCGCGCCGCCCGCCAGCTGATCGGGCTGGTGCCGCAGGAAGTCACCATCGAGCCCTTTGAAAAGGTCATCGCCACCACCCGGTTTTCGCGCGGCCTGTTCGGCAAGGCCCCCGACGACACCCATATCGAACGGGTCCTGCGGGCGCTGTCGCTGTGGGACAAGCGCAACAGCCGCAACATGGAGCTTTCGGGCGGCATGAAACGCCGGGTGCTGATCGCCAAGGCCCTGTCGCACGAACCGCGCATCCTGTTTCTCGACGAACCCACCGCCGGGGTCGACGTGTCGCTGCGCAAGGACATGTGGGCACTGGTGCGCCGGCTGCGCGACGATGGCGTGACCATCATCCTGACCACCCATTACATCGAGGAAGCCGAAGAAATGGCCGACCGGATCGGCATCATCAACAAGGGCCGCCTGCTGCTGGTCGAGGAAAAGGACAAGCTGATCCACCGGATGGGCCGCAAGACCCTGACGCTGTATCTGCAGGAACCGCTGCGCCAG
>JAJRUE010000242.1 GCA_024277955.1 Alphaproteobacteria bacterium
CTGGCGGGCATCGATTTCCGCATCGTCCTGCCGCTTGCGGTGTGGCTGATCGCCTATGCCAGCTACAATGTCTGGATCGCGCGGCGCGTTGGCATTGCCTCGGAAAAGCATTCCGATGCCCGGTCGCTTGCGGTCGGGCGAATGGTGGATGCCTATGCCAATATCGAAACGGTAAAGCTGTTTTCGGCGAGCCGTGCGGAAGAACGCTATGTGCTTTCCGCCCTGCGCCGGCTGCGGCTGCGGTTTCAGCGCTTCCTGCGGCTGATGACAGAACTCACCCTTGGCCTCAACGTGATCAACGGGTTTCTGTTCGTGGCGGTCAACGGAGTCGCGATTTTTCTGTGGACCGATGGCCAGGTTACCATCGGGGGCGTCGCGGCGACCACCGCGCTGACACTGCGCCTTTCCGCCATGAGCGGCTGGATCATGTGGGTGACAATCCGGCTGTTCGAAAACGCCGGCATCATCCGCGAGGGGCTGCGCTCGATCGCGGTGCCCCATGACGTTGTGGACAAGGGCGATGCCGAACTGACGGTGCGCCGCGGCGAAATCGTCTTTGACGACGTGTAGCATCACTACGGCAAGGACTCGGGCGGGCTGGACCACGTGTCGCTGAGGATCGCGCCGGGTGAAAAGGTGGGTCTGATCGGGCGTTCGGGGGCGGGGAAATCTTCGCTGGTGAACCTGCTGCTGAGGTTTCGCGACCTGGAACAGGGCCGCATCCTGATCGACGGTCAGGACGTGGGCGCGGTCAGCCAGGCCAGCCTGCGCCAGGCCATCGGCGTGGTGACCCAGGACAATTCGCTGCTGCACCGTTCGATCCGGGCGAACATCCTTTACGGCCGCCCCGGCGCCTCTGAGGCCGAGATGACCGAAGCCGCCCGCCGGGCCGAGGCGCACGAGTTCATCTTGAACCTCGAAGACCCCAAGGGCCGCACCGGCTACAACGCGCATGTGGGCGAACGCGGGGTGAAACTGTCGGGCGGCCAGCGTCAGCGCCTCGCCATCGCCCCGGATGATCCTGAAGGACGCGCCGATCCTGGTGCTGGACGAAGCCACAAGCGCGCTGGACAGCGAGGTTGAGGCCGCGATCCAGGACACGCTTTACGGGGTGATGGAGGGCAAGACGGTCATTGCAATCGCCCACCGCTTGTCTACGATTGCGCGCATGGACCGGATCATCGTCATGGACGCGGGCCGGATCGTCGAGCAGGGCTCGCACGCGCAATTGCTGGCGGCAGAGGGGCTCTATTCCACCTTCTGGAACCGCCAGTCGGGCGGCTTCATCGGCACCGAGGACAACGCGGCGTGAAACTGGCCGACATGATAGACCCCTACGCCCCGGCCAAGGGCCCGCCCCCGCGCAGGCTGGGGCGGTTCTTTGTCTGGGCGCTTCGCGGCAGTTTCCCGGTGGTGGCGGCGGGCGCGCTGCTCAGCGGTGTCGTCGGTTCGCTCGAAGCCTTTACCGCCAAGGCTCTGGGCCTGGTGATCGACACGGTGACCACCGCCGACCCGGCCACATTTGCCGACCGCAACCTGTGGATGTTCGCGCTTTTGTTCGGGTTTTTCGTGGTGCTCAGGCCGCTGTTCATCGGGCTCAGCGCCTATTTCAACCAGTTCATCCTGGGTCCGAACGTGGCGGCGGCGGTGATCTCGCGAATCAGCCGCTGGACGCTGGGCCATTCGGTTGAATTCTTTGACAACGACTTTGCCGGGCGGATCGCGCAAAAGCAGTTGCAGATCGCCAATTCGCTGGCCGAAGTCACCGTCGAAACCGTCAACACGCTGGCGTTTGCGCTGATTTCGGTCGTGGCGTCGCTGGTGCTGGTGGCCACGATCCACCTCTATGCGGTGGCGGCGATGGTGGTCTGGCTGATGGCCTATGTGGCGCTGGTGCGCTGGTTCCTGCCGCGCGCGCGCATCCGCGCCGGGGCGCGCGCCAACGCCCGCACCAATGTCACCGGCCAGCTGGTCGACACCGTCACCAACATCAAGACGGTCAAGCTGTTTGCCCACGACGCCCACGAAGACGCCGCCGCCCATGCCGCGATCGAGGATTACCGGCAAAAGGCGCTGGGCTGGGGGGCGCTGGCGGCGGGCTTTCGCCTGGTGCTGATGGCGCTGGCGGGGATGCTGCCGACCATGCTGATCGGCGGCACCACGCTGTTGTGGGCGCACGGGGCCGCCAGCACCGGCGATATCGTGGCCGCCGGGGCGATCTCGATCCGGCTGGCGCAGATGACCGGCTGGGTCAGCTTCACGCTGATGCAGATCTATTCGCACCTGGGCGAAGTCGAAGACGGCATCGAAACCCTGACCCCGCCGCACGGGCTGGTGGACGATGCCGACGCGGTGCCGCTGAAGGTGCGCGACGCCGAGATTCGCTTTGACGACGTGACCTTTGGCTATGGTCGCGACATCGGCGGCATCAAGAACCTGTCCCTGACCATCCGACCCGGCGAAAAGATCGGCATCGTCGGCGCCTCGGGGGCCGGGAAATCGACGCTGGTTGCGCTGCTGCTGCGGATGTATGATGCCGAACAGGGCCGCATCCTGATCGACGGTCAGGACATTTCGCACGTCACCCAGACCAGCCTGCGCCGCGCCATCGGCATGGTCACCCAGGAAACCGCGATGTTCAACCGCTCGGCGATGGACAACATCCGCTATGGCCGGCCCGATGCCACCGACGACGAGGTGATGCAGGCCGCCCGGCGCGCCGAAGCGCATGACTTCATCCTCGAGCTGCAGGACCACAAGGGCCGCAAGGGCTATGGCGCCTTTCTTGGCGAACGCGGGGTAAAGCTTTCGGGCGGGCAGCGCCAGCGTATCGCGCTGGCCCGCGCCATCCTGAAAGACGCGCCGATCCTGGTGCTGGACGAAGCCACCAGCGCGCTCGACAGCGAAGTCGAGGCGCTGATCCAGCGCGCGCTGGACTGCGTGATGCAGGGCAAGACGGTGCTGGCGATCGCCCACCGGCTGTCCACCATCGTCAGCATGGACCGGATCGTGGTGATGGACGCGGGCCGTATTGTTGAAACCGGCACCCACCAGGATCTGCTGGCCCAGGGCGGGCTTTACGCGCGGTTCTGGGACCGGCAGTCGGGCGGGTTCATCAGGGCAGAGGCGGCGGAATGAAACGGGTGATGGTGCTGGGTCAGGCCGGGGCGGGCAAATCCACCTTTGCGCGGCGGCTGGGGGAAATCACCGGCCTGCCGGTCTACCACATGGACCGGGTGCACTGGCAGCCCGGCTGGGTCGAACGCGACGCGAAGGAAAAGCGCTGCATGGTGGAACGGATCCACGCGCTTGACGAATGGATCCTCGAAGGCGGCTTTTCGGCAACCTACCGCACCCGCGCCGCGCGCGCCGATACCGCGATCTGGCTGGACCTGCCGCTGGGGCTGCGCAGCCGGCGGATCGTCAAACGCCGGCTGCAATACCGGCGCGGCGCGACCCGCCCCGACCTGTCGGCGGACTACCCCGAACGGCTGGACCCGGCGTTCTTGCGCTTCATCTGGCGCACCCGCCAGTCGGCCCGCGAAAAGATCGCCGCCGCGCTGGCCGAAGCCCCCCACCTGACGGTGCACCGGATACGCACCGCGCAGGGCGCCGACACCCTGCTGGACTGGATTCGCGATGACCTTCACCACCACCGTTGAGCACCTCGGCCATCTGGGCGACGGCATTGCGCCGGGGCCTGATGGTACGCTTTTCGTGCCCGGCGCGCTGCCGGGGGAAACCGTTTCGGGCATCCCCGATGGTGAGCGGCTCCGCGAGGTCAGGATCGTCACCCCGTCGCCTGACCGCATCCGCCCGCCGTGCCGGCATTTCAAATCCTGCGGCGGCTGCACGCTGCAACACGCGACCGACGCGCTGCTGGCCGACTGGAAAGTCGCGATCGTGCGCCAGGCCCTTGGCGCGCAGCAGCTGGACGCGCCGGTCACCATGGCCGCGGTGTCGCCGCCGCGTTCGCGCCGCCGGGCGGTGCTGGCCGGGCGGCGCACCAAAAAGGGCGCGATCGTCGGGCTGCACGGGCGCGCCTCGGGCACGATCGTCGAGATCCCCGACTGCCAGCTTCTGCACCCCGATCTTGTGGCCGCGATCCCGGCCCTGCAGGCGCTGGTTCTGGCCGGGGCCTCGCGCAAGGGCGAACTGGCGCTGGCGCTCAGCCGGTCCGAAACCGGGGTGGACGTGGCGGTGACCGGCGGCAAGCCGCTGGACGCCGCGCTGCAGGTCGCGCTGGCCGATATCGCCCGCGCCCACGATCTGGCCCGGCTCACCTGGGACGGCGACACCGTGGTGACCCGCCGCGCCCCGGCGCAGCGCTTTGGCCCGGCGCAGGTGGTGCCGCCCGCCGGCGCTTTCCTGCAGGCCACCGAAGGCGGGCAGCGCGCGCTGGTGGCGCAGGTGTTGCGCCTGGCCGAGGGCGCGAAAAACGTGGTCGACCTGTTCGCCGGCTGCGGCACGTTTTCCCTGCCGATGGCGGCGACCGCCCGGGTCCATGCCGTCGAAGGCGACGCGACGATGCTGGCCGCGCTGGACCGGGGCTGGCGCCACGCGAGCGGGCTGAAACCGCTCACCACCGAAACCCGGGATCTGTTCCGCCGACCGCTGCTTGGCGGCGAACTGGACGCCTTCGACCTGGCGGTGATCGACCCGCCGCGCGCCGGCGCGTCCGCCCAGGTGGCCGAACTCGCCAGTTCGGCCATCAGCCGGATCATGCATGTTTCGTGCAACCCGGCGACATTTGCGCGCGACGCCCGCAGCCTTGCCGACGCCGGTTTTACGCTGGGTCCGGTGGCGGTGGTGGACCAGTTCCGCTGGTCGCCGCACGTGGAGCTGGTGGCCGAACTGCGGCGCTGAAACGCGCAATCCGCGCGCCCGGCGCAATTCGGGCTGCACGAATGCGCCGCCGCTCTGCTATACTGGCCGCCAGAACCCCGGAACCGCCCGCAACCAGAGGCCCGCCCCGATGCAAACCCGCCGCCGCTTCGTGACCCGGACCCTTGCCGCCACCCTTGCCGGCGCGGGCGTGCTGGCGCTGGGCGGCTGCGCGTCGAAGTTCCGCCGTTACGATGGGCCCGAGGTCACCCGCGTCGTGGTGGTCAAGGGCGACCGGCGGCTTTATCTGCTGAACGGCGACACCGTGCTCAAGGCCTATGCCATCGACCTGGGTTTTCAGCCGCGCGGCGGCAAGCGGGTCGAAGGCGACGGCAAGACCCCCGAAGGCAGCTACATCATCGATCGGCGCAATCCCGAAAGCCAGTATCACCTGTCGCTGGGCATTTCCTATCCGAACGCCGCCGACATCGCCCGCGCCCGCGCGCTTGGCGAACCGCCCGGCGGCGACATCTTTATCCATGGGTCAAGCGGTCGGCTCGGGCCGCGCGGCACCGACTGGACCTATGGCTGCATCGCCGTCACCGACCGCGAGATAGAGGAAATCTATGCCATGGTGCGCGACGGCACCCAGATCGACATCCACCCCTGAAGCGCTCAGCCCTGCGGCGCGGCGCTTGCGGCGCCCCTGGCGGTCACCAGCGTCCACCAGATCTTGCCGTTGGGTTCCTGGAACCAGGAAAACCCGATCTCGGTCGCCGCTGGGTCAAGGATCACGCTGCGGGTGCCCGCGTCCTTCATCCAGGCGGCGAGGGTCTCGAGTTCGGTCTCGTAGGTTTCGGAAATGTTTTCGCCCAGGGTCTTGCCGCTGTAGCCGGTGCGTTCGACCCGATCCACCGGCGAAGACCCGTCCGACCCGAAATGCCAGGGCCGGTTCTGGATCGACATGTCGCGCGAATGGGTGGCGGCGGCGGCGTTCAGCAGCGCGTTCAGCGCCACCGGCGGCGCGCCCGCGGCCTTGCGCAGCGCGTTCATCGAATCCAGGAAGCGATACTGGATGGTGGCCACGTCGCGCGGCGCGATCCGGTAGATTTTCGGCAACGGCTTGCCGTCGGGGCCAAAGGTCGTCACCGGCGTTTCGCAGGCGGCAAGCGTAAACAGGCCGATCAGAAGAATTAACGAGGCACGAAGCATGAAAACACCACCCGAAGATTTGATTTGGCCTAGCACTACCCGGAAGGGCGGCAAGGTTCAAACCAAAGACTTCGTGACCACCCCCCCGGCGACCGCGACCGGCAAGGCTGCCCGTGGGCGCAGCAACGCGCGCGGTGACGGTTTCGGCGACAGATGCGCGAGGATTCGCTCAGGTGTTGCCAAATTGACGACAATTGGCGGCAACTCTGGCCCGAAACCCAATATTTTGCTGGATTCCGGTAACCTTAACTGCCTATAGGGGCTTTACACGCACCTTATTTGCCGTTGCAGTGTTGTTGCTGCTATCGGAATACCTGGAGGATAATATGAAGAAAATCGCACTCGCCGTCGCGCTGACTGCTCTCACCGTCACCGCCGCCTATGCCGGTGGCATGGCCGCTCCGGTCATGGAAGCTCCGGTCATCGTTGAACAAACCGCTGGCTCGTCCGCCGGTGGTCTGCTGGTTCCGCTGATCCTGCTTCTGCTGGTCGCCGCCGCCGCTTTCGGCTGATCGGTTCAGACAAAGTTTCGAAAGGGCGGCAGGCTTCTGCCGCCCTTTTCATATGCGCGGGCGCCAGAACATGCAGCGCCTTGCCGGATTTGCCTGTCACGGCCTGCCACCCGAGGGCATTCGCCCGGCCGGGTGGGCGCAGATGCGCCCGCCATGGGGCGGACGGGCGCATGCCCGGGCGGCTGGGCGTCCCGGGTAGGGTAGACACGACAGATCGCGCTACACCCTAAAACGCCCGGGGCATCTAGACGGGTTTGATTTTGCGCCTTAAACTGCCGATATACCCGCCGTCCGGTGCCTTTGCCGGCGGCCCATTAGGAGGATAATATGAAGAAGATTGCACTCGCCGTCGCCCTGACCGCCCTGACCGTGACCGCCGCTTACGCCGGTGGCATGGCCGCCCCCGTGATGGAAGCTCCGGTCATCGTCGAACAAACCGCCGGCTCGTCGGCTGGTGGCCTGCTGGTGCCGCTGATCCTGCTTCTGCTGGTCGCCGCCGCCGCTTTCGGCTGATCGGTTCAGACAAGATTTCGAAAGGGCGGCAGACACCTGCCGCCCTTTTCACGTTCGCCACGCGCCAGCCCGGTCAGGCCCAGCCCGCAAGATTGTCGGCCACGATCCCGCCCAGCGCCGCGATATGGGCATCGTCATCGTTCAGGCAGGGAATGTAGGTAAAGTCGCGTCCCCCCGCCTGCAGGAAACTGTCGCGGATTTCTTCGTTGATCTCTTCCAGTGTCTCGATGCAGTCGGCGGCAAAGGCCGGGGCGATTACCGCGATACTGGTCTGCCCGGCGCGGGCCCGGCGCGCGACCTCTTCCACGGTATAGGGCTGAAGCCAGTCCTCGGGGCCGAATTTCGACTGAAAGGTGGTGGCGATCGCAGATTCGTCCCAGCCCAGCCGCTCGCGCAGCAGCCGCGTCGTTTCCAGGCACTGATGGTAGTAGGGATCGCCCTGGTCGCGGTAGCGTTCGGGCATCCCGTGATAGGACACCACCAGCAGTTCCGGGCGCGCATCCGCCGCCGCATAGCCGCGCTCGACCGACTGGGCCAGCGCCTCGATATAGGCCGGATCGTTGTAATAGGCGGGCACCGTGCGCACCGCCGGCTGCCAGGTCTGGCCCATCAGAACCCGAAAGAACTGGTCGTTGGCGGTGGCGGTCGTGGCCCCGGCATATTGCGGATAAAGCGGGAAAAACAACAGCTTGCGGCACCCCCGCGCGATCATCGCCTCAACCCGCGACCGGGTCGAGGGGTTGCCGTAGCGCATGCAGAAATCCACCACAACCCGATCGCCGAACCGCGCGCCAAGATGCGCCGCCAGCTTGTCGCGCTGGGCCCGGGTGATGGTCATCAGCGGGCTTTCGTTCAATTCGTTGTTCCAGATCGATCGATAGGCCGCCCCCGAAGAAAACGGCCGCTTCGTCAGGATGATCGCCTGCAGGATCGGCTGCCATTTCCAGGCCGGGTAGTCGATCACACGCTTGTCCGACAGAAACTCGTTCAGATAGCGGCGCATCGACCAGTAATCGGTGGCGTCCGGCGTGCCGAGATTGGCGATCAACACGCCGATCCGGTCCTGCGAACCCGCTTCCTGTCCGTCGCCCGCATCCGGGGCTTTTGCGGCGTCTTCGGCCATGTCGCTGCCTTCATTGCTGTTTCGCCAAGGGCCATAGCCGGTTTTCGCGCGCATTCCAACGTCGCCGGCGCCGCATCAGGGTTTCGCCGGGTCGCCCAGCGGGTGTTCGTCTGTGCCCAGCGCCTCGGCCAGCCGCGCCGAAGCCGATCCCGGGCGCAGCGGCTGCGGCTGGTCGGGCGACGGCGCCCAGCCGGTGAGCGAGATCATCTCGTAAGTCGCGCGCACCCCGTCGCCATCGGCGAAATGCGTGCGGTAGATGTCGATGGCGCGCTGCAGCACGTCGCGGCGCAGCGGTGCGCGGTTGCGTCCGGCCATGGCGTTGGCTTCGCCCATGGCGCGCAGATCGTGCATCAGATGCAGGGCCGTGGGGTAACGTGCGGTCAGGGTATGGGAATCGGCTACCGGCAGGGCAAACCCGGCGCGCTGCAGCAACGCCCCCAGATCACGGATCTCGCCCATCGGCAGCACCCTGGCCGACAGCCCGCCGGTCAGCTCTGATTCGGCCTGCGCCAGCGCCGAGCGCAGTTCGTTCAGGGTCTGCCCGCCCATCAGCACCCCCAGAAACAGCCCGTCCGGCTTCAGCGCATGGCGCGCCTGCACCAGCTGGCCCACCGGATCGTTGGCCCAGTGCAGCGTCAGCGCATGGATCACCAGATCATGCGCGCCCGGGGTCAGGTCCAGGATCTCGGCGTCCGGCACGATGCGCGCGTCGGGAAAAACCCGGCCCCAGGCCTCGGGGCGGGCGGTCACGATCGCCGGTGTCGTAAACCTCCTGTTAACCAGATTGAGCCTTTCCTTGATGTCGTCGATCGCCTCGCGCGTCAGGAAATCCGCATCCGTGGCCGCATCCGCGGCCGACGGCGCGGCCTTGTCGCCCAGGCGGGCGGCGCGGGCGCGGTTCCGGGCAAGGGCGGCGGTGTCGGTCAGGGGCGGCGGCGTGGTCATCGGGGCCTCCGGGGCTGGTGGCGAAAGCTCGCACATTACCTAAGCGCGGAGGCGGTGAATGCAAAGAGCGATCAGAACGATCTTCCCGGCCCACTGTCTGGCCTGCGGCACGCAGGTGATCGACGATGGCGGGCTGTGCGGCCCGTGCTGGCGCGACACCCCGTTTATCGTCGGGCTGGTGTGCGACAAATGCGGCACGCCGCTGCCGGGGTTCGGCGACGGGCACACGGTGCTATGCGACGACTGCATGACCATCGCGCGGCCGTGGCACCGGGGGCGGGCGGCGCTGCTTTACCGTGGCCAGGCGCGGCGCCTGGTGCTGGCGCTCAAACACGCGGACCGCACCGATATCGCCGCCCCGGCGGCGCGCTGGATGGTCAAGGCGGCGCGCGATATCGTCACACCGACCATGGCCGCGGTGCCGATCCCGGTTCATTGGACGCGGATGGTGCGGCGACGCTACAACCAGGCGGCGCTTCTGGCCAACGAATTTGCCCATTTCGCCGGGATCGACCTGGTGAGCGATGCGCTGATCCGCGCGCGTTTCACCCAGTTGCAGGACGGCAAGGGGCGGGATGCGCGGTTTGCCAACCTCGCCGGGGCGATCCAGCCGCACCCCCGGCGCGGCGCGGCGCTGGCCGGGCGCGACGTGTTGCTTGTGGATGACGTGATGACCTCGGGGGCGACGCTTGCCGCGGCGACCAGGGCCTGCCATGCCGCCGGCGCAAGGCGGGTATCCACCGTGACACTGGCGCGCGTTGCGAAAGATACCTAAATCCCTGTAGACTTCGGCCAAACTCGGGATTGAGAAGATGAAACCAGTAGAAATATACACCACGCCGCTTTGCGGCTTCTGCCATGCCGCCAAGCGCCTGCTGACCAAAAAGGGCGTTGAATTCACCGAATACGATGTGTCGCGCGAACCGGAAAAGCGCCAGGAAATGATGGCGCGCGCCAATGGCGGCTACACCGTGCCGCAGATCTTCATCGGCGAAATGCACATCGGCGGCTGCGACGATCTGTTCGACCTGGAACAGGATGGCAAGCTTGATCCGCTTCTGGCGGCCTAGGTGCTGCGCGTCGGGCTGATCCAGCTGAATGCGTCGGACGATCCGTCCGCGAACCTGCCGGCGACGGTGGCGATGCTGCGCGAGGCCGCCGGGCGCGGCGCGCGTTTCGTGCTGACCCCGGAAAATACCAACTGCGTGTCACAGGACCGCGCCTGGCAACAGCAGGTGCTGGCCCCCGAAGACAGCGACGCAACCCTTGCCGCCCTGCGCGCCGAAGCCGCCGAGCTGGGCGTCTGGTTGCTGATCGGCGGGCTCGGGTTGAAGACCGGCGACGCCGACGGGCGGTTCGCTAACCGGTCCTTCATGATTGCGCCGGACGGGC
>JAJRUE010000243.1 GCA_024277955.1 Alphaproteobacteria bacterium
ACGATGGTGCCCAACCGGGTGGTGAAAGAGGCGCTTGAAGCGGGCGCGGTGCCAGAGCTGGCGGCCTATGACGAGGTTCGTCCCGAGGTGAAGTATGCCGAAAAGTCGCGTGTCGATTTTCTTTTGCGTGGTAATGGCTTGCCCGATGCCTATGTCGAAGTGAAGAACGCCCATCTGAGCCGGGCGCCGGCGCTTGCCGAGTTTCCCGATGCGCGCACCGCGCGCGGGCTGCGCCACTTGCAGGATCTGGCGCAGATGGTACGCGCCGGGCACCGGGCGGTGATGCTGTTTCTGGTGCAGCGCACCGACTGCGACCGGTTCGCGCTGGCCGGCGACATCGACCCGGCCTATGCGGCGGGGTTCGCCGAGGCGCGCGCCGCCGGGGTCAAGGTGTTGTGTTACGACTGCGAGATTGACACGCGAGGGGTGTGGTTGCGCCGGCCGCTGCCGGTGGAGACATGAGGGATTGCGCCCGCTTCGCGGTCGCGGTGCCTCCGGCGGGGATATTTTTGGACAGAAGAAGACGGGCGCGGGGCCGGGATCTTGGGGCCGGCTCTGGTTCTTGGGCGCGGGCTGCATTATGTAGGCCTCAGGATAGGCGAGGTCGGAGAGCGACGTGAAAGATCAGAGCCGGGGCAGGGTGACCAAGGATGGCATCCGCATCTACGAAGCGGCGGATTTCGCCGGCATGCACAAGGCCGGGCGGCTGGCGGCAGAGATACTGGATGCGATGATCGCGCATGTGGTGCCGGGCGTGACCACGGCGGCGCTTGACCGGATCATCACCGACATGGTCGAGGCGGCCGGGGCGAAATCGGCCACCATCGGCTACAAGGGGTATCGCCACGCCAGCTGTATCAGCGTCAACCATGTGGTCTGTCACGGCATCCCGGGGGACAAGACCCTCAAGGATGGGGACATTCTGAACATCGATGTGACGGTGATCGTGGATGGCTGGTTCGGCGATACGTCGCGCATGTATGTGGCCGGGCGGCCGAACCGGCGGGCCGAGCGGCTGATGCAGGTGACCCATGATGCGCTGATGCTGGGGATCGAGGCGGTGAAGCCGGGCAACACCTTTGGCGACATCGGCGCGGCGATCCAGCGCTATGTGGAAAGCCAGCGGATGAGCGTGGTGCGCGATTTCTGCGGTCACGGGCTGGGCCAGGTGTTCCATGCGCCGCCCAACGTGCTGCACTACGGGCGGCCGGGCACCGGGGCGGCTCTGGAAGAGGGCATGTTCTTTACCATTGAACCCATGGTCAACCTGGGCAAGCCCCAGACCAAGGTGCTGGCCGATGACTGGACTGCCGTGACCCGCGACAAGTCGCTGTCGGCGCAATACGAACATTCCATCGGTGTGACCGCCGACGGGGCCGAGATCTTTACCCTGTCGCCGGCGGGCAAGTTTCACCCGACCTGGGGCTGAGGCCGGATCACGCCGCCCGAAGCAGGGTGATGTGGGTGTCGCCGTAGCGGCGCGTGTCCAATGCGCTGAACCCGGTCGGGGACACCGGGGCGTTTTCTTCGAACACCACGAGCGCCCCGGGGGCCAGCCAGCCGCCCGCGTGCGCCGCCGCCAGCGCCCGTTCGCCCAGCCCCTTGCCGTAGGGCGGGTCCAGAAAGATCAGGGTGAAGGGGGCACCCGGGTTTTCGCCCAGGCGCGTGGTGTCGCGGCGCAGGATCGAGGCCCGATCTTCCGCCCGGCAGATTTTCAGGTTCTGCCGGATCAGGCCCAGGGCCCGTTTGCCGTCATCGACAAGCACCGCCGTTGCGGCGCCGCGCGAAAGCGCCTCGAACCCGAGCGCGCCGGTGCCGGCGAACAGGTCAAGCACGCGCGCATCGCTGATCGGATCGCCGTAATTACCGCCCGACAGCACGTTGAACAGGCTTTCGCGCACCCGGTCGGCGGTGGGCCGCAGATGCGCCGCCGCATCGCCCTTGCCCACCGGGGCCAGCCGCAGGCCGCGCCATTTGCCGGCGATGATCCGCATCAGCCGCGCAGCAGGTTTTTCAGGTCGGTCGCGGTATCGGCAATGGCGTCCGGGTCCGGCGATTTGCCCGCGTCGACCAGCCGCTTGCCGACCATGTAGGCGCGCGGTTCGTTGATCGCGTCGACCGCCAGCAGCTCACCGCCACGGAAATACCAGAACGAAGCGCCGCCGGTGTCGCCCGGGCGGGTGATCACCCGGTCGTAGCCGGTGTTCAACCCGGCGATCTGCAGCTTGAGATCGTATTGATCCGACCAGAACCAGGGCTTGGGCACATAGGCCTTGCCCGCGCCCAGCATGTTTTCGGCGACGGTTTCCGCCTGGTCGATGGCATTGCCGACGCTTTCCAGGCGCAACCGGCCATCGGCATGGGGAAAGGAAGCGCAGTCGCCCGCGGCCCAGATCGACGCATCCGACGTGCGGCCCAGCGCGTCGGTGCGGATGCCGTTGTCGATGGCCAGCCCCGCGGCTTCGGCCAGCCCGGTGGCCGGACGGATGCCGACGCCGACGATCACGAAATCGATGTCCAGTTCGCTGCCGTCGGTCAGTTTCGCG
The DNA here is from genome assembly GCA_024277955.1 of Alphaproteobacteria bacterium. Classification (GTDB taxonomy): domain Bacteria; phylum Pseudomonadota; class Alphaproteobacteria; order Rhodobacterales; family Rhodobacteraceae; genus JAJRUE01. The sequence goes on from JAJRUE010000243.1 coordinate 2,547, forward strand.
CGCCGGACGCGCCCGTCGCCGGTCAGGGTTTCCAGCCCCACGCCGGTGCGGATGTCGACCCCCTGGCGTTCATGTTCGGCCCGGATGAAATCGGCGGTTTCGGGGCTGGCGACGCGCTGCAGGATGCGGTCGGCCATTTCGACCAGCGTCACGTGCAGTCCCTTGCGCGCGGCCACCGCCGCCGCCTCCAGGCCGATGTATCCGCCGCCGACGATGAGAACCCGCGCGCCGGGCTTGAATTCGGGCGCCATGGCATCGGCATCGGCAAGCGTGCGCACCGTGTAGACCCCGTCAAGATCGCCGCCGATCGCCGCGGGCAGCCGGTGCGGGATGGCGCCGGTGGTCAGGGCCAGCTGGTCATATTCGATGATCTCTTCGCCCAGGGTTACAGTTTTCGCGCGCGCGTCGATGGCGCGCACCCTGGCGTCAAGCCGCAGCGCAATCCCCTGGTCGTCGTAGAAACTTTCGGGGCGCAGGAACAGGCGTTCAAGCGCCATTTCGCCCAGCAGGTATTTCTTGGACAGGGGCGGGCGCTGGTAGGGGGGCACGGGTTCTTCGCCGATCAGCGTGATCGGCCCGTCGTGGCCGAGTGCGCGCAGCTTGGTGACCAGCGACTGCCCGGCCTGCCCGGCCCCGATGACAACGATGCGGCTCATCCGTCCCTCCTGAATTGCCGCGCGACTCTAGCCGGTTGGGGGGGGCAAGGACAATCACGCAATTTCACGAAGCCGGGCGGTGCGGGCATTGGCGGGGGGATTGGCCGGGTCAGCCGCCGCGCTTGAAAGGGCCCAGCTCGGCAAGGTATTCGTTTGCATCTTCGACGGCGGCGCGTTCTTCTTCGAGAAACCGGGCGACGGCGCCGCGAAATCCGGGGCCGGCGATCCAGTGAAGCGAATGCGTGGTCACCGGCAAATAGCCGCGGGCGATCTTGTGGGCGCCCTGGGCGCCGGCTTCCACCCGGCTCAGGCGGTGCTTTATGGCAAAGTCGATGGCCCGGTAGTAGCACAGTTCGAAATGCAGGAACGGGTGGTGTTCGGTGCACCCCCAGTAGCGCCCGAACAGGGTTTCGCGCCCGATCAGGTTCAGCGCCCCCGCCATCGGCCGGCCGTCGCGCATCGCCAGAACCAGCAACACGCTGTCGCGCATCCGCCTGTGCAGCAGGTCGAAAAACGCCCGGCTCAGGTAGGGGGTGCCCCATTTGCGCGCGCCGGTGGACTGGTAGAACTGCCAGAAGGCATCCCAGTGTTCGGGGCGCAGATCGTCGCCGGTCAGCGCGACGATCCTGCCGCCAAAGCCGTTGGCATCGCGCCGTTCGCGCCGGATCGCCTTGCGCTTGCGCGACGAAAGATCGGCAAGAAAGGCGTCAAAATCCGTGTAGTCCTTGTTTTCCCAATGAAATTGCTGCCCGGTTCGATGCAGAAGCCCCATGTCCCGGCCCGCGCGCACCTCGTCTTCGGTGCAAAAGGTAAGGTGCAGCGACGAAAGGCCGTTTTGCGATGCCAGCTGCTCCATCCCCTGCACCAGCGCCGCGCGGCCGGTGGTTTCGAACCCCGGAAGCGTCAGCAACCGGCGCCCGGTGACCGGCGTGAACGGCACCGCGACCTGCAGTTTCGGGTAGTAGGCGCCGCCCGCCCGTTCAAAGGCGTTGGCCCAGGCGTGGTCGAACACGTATTCGCCCTGGCTGTGGGTCTTGATGTAAAGCGGCGCAACCGCGACCACCCGGCCGCCGGCGCGCAGGCTGACCGGGCGCGGTGTCCAGCCGGTGCCGGGACCGACGGATCCAGAGGTTTCCAGCGCCTGCAGGAAAGCGTGCGACACAAAGGGATCGCGCGCCGGGCCGCCGTCGGCGGTTTCCGGGATTGCGCAGGCGTCCCAGTCGGCTGCGCGTATTTCGTCGACCGAGCGGTGCACGGTGAACTCCGGGGTCGGTTGGGTCATTTGAAAACTGCGCGCGTCATGGGGCCAGTCTTGGCGGGCTGGGGCGCCGGGTCAAGCGCCCGGTTCGGGCAGGTAGCCTTCGAAGGTGATGTTGTCGGCGATCCGCCGGGCCGCCTTTTCGGTTTCGCGATCGCGCACCGTCCAGCACAGCACCGGCACGCCGCGGGCCTTCATTTTCGCGACTTCCGGCATGTCCAGGTCTTCGACGCGGTGCGAGATAAAGCTGGCGCCGACACGGTCGAAATCCGGCATGGCGCGCAGCCTGGCGCGGGTTTCTTCATTCAACAGCCCCCAGCCGTCGCCGCGGAATACGCCGGTGATCAGGCCGCGCGGCACGTCCGGGGCGGCATCGCGCAGCGCCGCCAGCGCGTGCGGGTTGAAGGACATGACCGCCACGTCGCCGCGATAGCCGGAAAGCGCCGCCGCCACCGCCCGTTCCAGCCCGCCCGTGTTCGGGCCCATCGCGCCGTCCTGGTCCTTGACTTCGATCAGCAGGGGCGTGCGCCCGGCGACCTCTGCCAGCACGGCGTCGAGCGTCGGGATGGTTTCACCGCCGCCGCCACACAACTCGAGGCGCGCAAGATCGTCCGCGTCGCGTTGCCGGATGGCGCCGGGTTCGCCGGTCAACCGCGTCAGGGCATAGTCGTGAAACACCATCGCGGCGCCGTCGCGCGACAGCTGCACGTCGATCTCGATACCATAACCCGCGTCGATCGCGGCGCGGCAGGCGGCGATCGAGTTTTCGGCCCGTCCGGCGTCGGCGTCATGCAGGGCGCGGTGGGCGATCGGCCGCGTCAGGAACCCGTCCGCAAGGGCTGTCATCGGATCTGGAAAATGCCTTCGATTTCGACGGCGACGCCAAAGGGCAGGGCCGCGGCGCTGACCGCCGAGCGTGCATGGCGGCCGGCTTCGCCCAGCGCCTGGGCCAGGAAGTCCGATGCGCCGTTGATCACCTTGGGCTGGTCCCCGAAATCGCCGGTCGAGTTGACGAAGCCGGTCAGCTTGACCACCCGCACGAGCCGGTCGAGGTCGCCGCCGCAGGCCGCCTTGACCTGGGCCAGCAGGCTGATCGCGCAGATGCGCGCCGCCGCGGCGCCCGCGTCCACATCCAGGTCGTCGCCCAGTTTTCCGGTGATCATGCCGTCAGCGCCGATCGGGATCTGGCCCGACACATACAGCGTGTCGCCAACCTGGACGTAGGGCACATACTTGGCGGCGGGGGCCGGGGCGTCGGGCAGCGTGACGCCCATCTCCAGCAGTTTACCTTCAAAATTTCCGGCCATCGTCGGGCTCCTGCAAAGTGGTTTTCCGCCCGCGACGCTACCCGGAATCGCTGGTCTGTGAAACCGGGATTTCGGCTTTGAGTCAGCTTTCGTGCAGGGCGCGGGAAAAATAGATGGCAAAGGGTTTTGCCAGGTAGGCCCAGACCGGTTGGCGCGTGGTTTCGATGGAAACCTGGACCGGCAGGCCCGGCATGATGTCCGGGCGCGCCGCCAGGTCGCGGGCGTCGGCTTGGTCCAGCGTCACCCGCGTGCGGTAAAACCGGGCGCCGACGCCGGTTTCCACCAGCGCGTCGGCGGATATGCGGGCGATCCTGCCTTCCAGATCGGGCCCCGGCCCGGCCGAAGCGGTGGCCAGCCGGATGCGCACCGGTTGGCCGGGATACAGCTGATCCACCAGCGTGGGCGGCACCCGGGTCACGATGTCAAAGCGCCGGTCCAGGGGCACGATCTGCATCATCACCGCGCCCGGCTGCACCACCGCGCCGGGGCTGGTGGCGTCGGCCCCAAGGACGATGCCGGCGATGGGTGCGCGCACCGACAGGGCGGCGACTCGCGCCGCCAGCGCGCGGCGCTGTTCGGTCAGTTCGCTCTGGCGAAACTCGAGGTCGCGCAGCTGGGTGATCACCTCTTCCCGGCGTCGGGTGGTGTTGCGCAGCCTGTCCAGTTCCACTTCCGCCAGGCGCAGGCGGGCTTCGTCGCGCTGGGACGCCCGCGCGCCGATGCGTCCCGTCAACCCGGCCAGATCCTGTTCCAGCGTCTGGACCGTGCTGTTGGCGACCAGACCGCGCGCCAGCAGATCCCGCTTGGAGTTGAGCTGCGCGCGCACCAGCGACGCCTGGGTTTCCAGCGCGGCAAGCTGCGCCTCCAGCCCGTCGATCTGGCTGGTGATGCGGGCGAATTTCTGCTGCAGCACGCTTTCTTCCTGCAGCGCCGCACGGCGGCGGGCAACAAACAGCCGCCGCTGACCCTGCAGCGCCGCCGCCACCGCCGGATCGCCGCGCGCGGCTTCGGTCAGCTCATCGGGGAAGGCGATCGCCGGGGCGTCATCGCGTTCGGCCAGAAGCCGGGCCCGGCGCGAGCGCAGTTCGACGAGCCGGGCCGAAACGATGGCCAGTTCCGACTGCAGGGACGTGCCGTCCAGGGTCAAGAGCGCCTGGCCCGCATCCACCCGGTCGCCTTCGGTCACGAATACCTGCGCGATCCTGCCGCCCTCGGGGTGCTGGATCGGGCGGTTGGGCAGGGTCTGTTCGATGCGCCCGGGCAGGATGATCGCGCCGGACAGGCTGGCAAAGGCCACCCAGCTGCCAAACCCGCCCACCAGGACCACCAGCGCCAGCGCGCCCGCGATCACGAAGGAGCGGACCGGGCCGATCGGGGGATCGCCGCCGGCGCTCACGGCCGGGCCCCCGGGCGCGCCCGGGCCGGTGCGCGGGAGCGTTCGCCAGCCAGTTGCGCGATCTCCGAGCCGGGCACGAAGGACCGCACCACCCCGTCGCCCAGCACAAGCACCATGTCGCAGCCGGTTAGCGCCGCCGGGCGCTGCGACGCCATGACGACGGTGCGCCCGGCCCGGGTCGCGGCAAAGATCGCGTCGTTCAGCGCCTCGATCGCGGGCGCATCCATGTTGTTGGCGGGTTCATCCAGCAACAACAGCGCCGGGTCGCCAAAAAGCGCACGCGCCAGCGCGATCTGCTGGATCATCCCGCCGGGCAGGTCTGGCGACGGGCCGTTCAGGGCGGTTTCATAGCCATCGGGCAGCGACAGGATGCGGTCGTGGACACCGGCGACAAGGGCGGCGCGCGATATGTCGGCCGCGTCGGCGGCGGGGTCGAAATGGCTGATGTTATGGGCAATGGTTCCGGTGGCAAAGCGCACCCGCTGGGGCAGATAGCCGATGTGCCGCGCCCGGCCCGCGGCGCTGATCCGGGTCACCGGCACGCCGCCAAGCAGCACCTGGCCGCCGGCAACCGGGCACAGCCCGGCAATGGTGCGCAGCAACGTGGTCTTGCCGGCGCCCGATGGGCCGATGACGCCGATGAACTGGCCTTCGCACACCTCCAGAGACACCATCCGCAGGGACGCCCGGCGGCTGCCATGGGCAAACACCGTGACCCCGTCCAGCCACAGCCCGCCCTGGATCGGCGCGGCGGTTTTTGCGCCAGCCGGCGGCTGCCGGGCAAGCAGGCGCGACAGCCGCCGCCAGGCCGCCAGCTGGCCGCGGATCAGCGGCGCATTCTGGGTGATCGCGTCCAGCGGCGCCAGTGCGCGTGCCAGCAGCACTGTCGCCGCAATGATCGCGCCGGCGGTCAGCTGATCGCGCAGCACCAGCCAGGCGGCCAGCGCCACCACCGCCGATTGCAGGAACATGCGAAAGCTTTGGGCAAAGCCTGACAGGACCGCCTGCCGGTCGGCATGGCGCAGGGCGTCTTCGCGCCAGCGCCGGCGGTCGCCGCGCCAGTTGGCGATGGCCCCGGCCAGGCCGCCGGAAACCTGTGCGCGTTCGTGATCGGCCAGGGTGTCTTCGGCCCAGCCCTGGGCCTGCTGGCCAAGGTCGCACCCCGGAGGGCGGATCGCCAGCGCCAAGAGGCCGGGCACGACGAAAACAGCCGCCCCGATCAGCCCCAGCACCCCGAGCGCCGGGTGAAACAGCGCCATCGCCGTCAGAAAGACCGGCAGCCAGGGAAGGTCCAGAATGGCGATGAAGATCGCCGAAGCGAAGAACTGACGCAGCCCGTCGAGGTCGCGCAGCCCGCCGCCGCGATCGGGCAATCCGGGGGCAGAAAGCCCGGCCATGAACACCTGGTGTTCCAGCATCTGCACGAAACGTTCGCCGATCCGCGCCGCCAGGCGTTTGCGCGTATAGTCCAGCACCCCCATGACCACGAACAGGAACACCATCAGCACGCTGAGCGTCGCCAGGGTTTCCAGCGAGCGAGAACCAAGCACCCGGTCATAGACCTGCAGGGCAAACAGCGGCCCCGTAAAGGCAAGCAGGTTCACGAAAACGCCAAACACCACCACGCCCGACAAAAGCCCGCGCTGGGCGGCAAGCGCCCGGCGCGGCGTCCGGACGGGCGGGTCGGCGCCGGGTGATGCGCGCGCAGATCGGGTCGCGGCGGCGTTCACGGCGCGGCCCGGGATGCAGCGGGCGAAACGGGCTTGGCGGGCATGGCAGACACGGCAGACCTGGGGTTCGGGGTGCGTTCGGGGCGGTTTCGCGCCCATTAATCATGATTCTTGCTGCCAGCCGGTTAACGCAAAGGGTTTTGCAATACGCCAATATATGTGAGACAGGAGGGGCGGAATTTTGGTCAGGATGCGGGTTTTGCGATGCTGCCATTTGGAAAAGTGATCAGGTTGACGGTGCAGGCGGCCCTGGTCGGCGCTCTCATGGGATGCGCCGGGCCGCAGGTGGCCAGTGGCATATATGACCCCTACGAAGTGCAAAACCGCCGCACCCACGAATTCAACCGCCAAGTCGACAAGGTGCTGCTCAAGCCGGTTTCCGGCGCTTACGGGTCGGCCTTGCCCGAGCCGGTGCGCATCGGGGTCGGCAATTTCGCGTCCAACCTGTCGCTGCCCAGCGCCGTGCTCAACGACCTGCTGCAGCTGAATATCGCGGACGCGCTGCACAATACCGTGCGCTTTGTCGTCAATTCCACCATTGGTCTGGGCGGCATTTTGGACCCGGCGATGGCCGGGGGCGTCGAGGCCCGCGACACCGACTTTGGCGAAACCCTGCATGTCTGGGGGGTCAAGGAAGGCGCCTATGTGGAGCTTCCCTTTGCCGGTCCTTCGACCTCGCGCGATGCGCTGGGGTTGCTGGTGGATGTGGTGATCGATCCGGTGAACACGCTGCTGCCCCGATCCAAGCGCTACATCGTGCCGGTGGCGTCTCTGGCGGCCAAGGTGGGGGATCGCTACCGGTTCCGGAACACCGTCGATTCGATCCTCTACGAGAGCGCTGACAGCTACGCCCAGGCGCGGCTGCTGTATCTGGAAAACCGGCGGTTCGAACTGGGGGTCAGCGCCCCGGCCGAAGACGATCTTTACGAAGGACTTTACGATGATCTCACTGCGCAATGACATGACCCGGCGCGGCCTTTTGGCGACGGGGGCGGCCTTTGCCGCGCTGGCGGCGGCCACCGGACCCGCCCTGGCGCTGAGCGAACAGGGGGCCAAGGCCCTGGTCGACAAGGTGGTGGCCGACATCAACCGGATCATTGCGTCGGGCAAGTCGGAAAAGGCGATGTACAAGGACTTTGAAAAGATCTTTGCCGACTACGCCTATGTGAGCGGCATCGCGCGCACGGTCCTGGGGCCGCCGGCGCGAACGGCGTCCAAGGCCGAAATGGCCGCCTTCACCAAGGCGTTCCAGGCCTACATGGGGCGCAAGTACGGCAAGCGGTTCCGGGAATTCATCGGCGGCAGGGTGGTGGTGCAGGGCGCCCGCAAGATCAAGTCGTTCTACGAGGTCACGACCACCGCGATCCTTGCCGGGGAGCCGCCATTTACCGTTACCTTCATGGTGTCGGATGTCAGCGGCAGGGGGCTGTTTTTCGACATGCTGATCGAAGGGATCAGTCTGCTCAAGGTCGAGAAAAGCGAAATCGGCGCGATGCTGGACAAGCGCCGCGGCAATATCTCCAAGATGATCAAAGACCTGAAAAAGGCGGGCTGAGGCCTGGATAAAGCGCATTTCGCGCCCCTCAGGTCTGGCGGATTTTCGCCCCGGCTGCGTACAGGCCCCTGAACTAGAGCACGTCGCGTCTGACTGAATTCACTGCGCCCGCCCGCCCCGTCGCACCTTTGGTGCGCTTCCAGCGCAACGGCGGCCGCCTGCCCTCCGTCTGGAGAAGAGGCGAATCCGATCAGTTGCGACAGGCGCTAGAGCCACTGTTCCTGCGGCCCCGCGCCTTGCCGGAACGATTATCCGCCAAACCGGCGGTGCAGGTTTACTGGGTTTTGCCCCTTAGCGGTTCCTGGGGCCAAAGATCGACTGCAGGAAATTTTCGATGAACCGGCCCTGCTTGCGGCCATTGCCCCGGCGTTGCGGTTGCGCGGGCTGCGTGGCGTTGACCCCCGGGCCGGTGGGGTAGGGCTTGGCCACCGGCGGCTGGGCCGGGCGGATCATCGGCAGGGGGCGCGCCGGCATGCCTTCCTGAACGCGCAGCATGGTTTCCTTCCAGATCTCGGCGGGCAGACCGCCGCCGGTCACCCCGTTCAGCGGGCTGTTGTCGTCGTTGCCCATCCAGACGCCGGCCACATAGTCGGCGGTAAAGCCCAGGAACCAGGCATCGCGCGCGCCTTGGGTGGTGCCGGTCTTGGCGGCCATTTCACGGTCGGGCAGACGCGCCCGCTTGCCGGTGCCGCCCTCGACCACCTGGTTCATCATGTAGATCAGCTGTTCGGCGGCCTGGCGCGAAATCACCCGTTCGCCGATGCCGCCGCCCTGGTCCATCAGCGGGTCGGCGTCGCCCTTCAGGCGCAGCTCGACCAGACCGTAGGGCGTCACGCTGGACCCGCCGTTGAGGATGCCCGCATAGGCCCCGGTCATCTCGAGCAATGTCGATTCCGAAGCCCCAAGCGCCAGAGCCGGCCCAAGGGCCAGGTCGCTCTTGATCCCGAAGTCCGACGCCACCGCCCGCACGTTGTCCAGCCCGACGGCCTGGGCGATGCGCACCGCCGGCGTGTTCAACGAATATTTCAGCGCATCGGTCAGGGTGACCGGGCCGAT
>JAJRUE010000244.1 GCA_024277955.1 Alphaproteobacteria bacterium
GCTGGGCGCGATCGGCTTTGTTTCGATCGTTCCGCTGGGGGCGGCGCTTTTCGTCTGGTTGGTGGTTTGGCCACTACTGCGCCGCCGCCAGGCCACTTGATTCATTTTTTGCCGATTCAGGTCTTGAACCGCTGCCGCGCCCAGCGTAATTACCCGCTCACCGTTGGGGTGTAGCCAAGTGGTAAGGCAGCGGTTTTTGGTACCGTGTATCGTAGGTTCGAATCCTACCACCCCAGCCACGCACTTCCCGTGTTTGAGACGCTGAGAGTTTGACGGCTGGTTGTCCCGTGTTTTCGGGGGCTTGCCCTGGGCGGTGTCGAACAGAAGATCAAGGTTGCCCATTTCCGTCTGTGCCACAGCCGCAAGCCTTTCGTGGTCGCCTATCCCGGCGAAGCCCAGGAGATGGTGCTGGATGCTTTCGTGCAGGCGCTGTCCTTCTACGGCGGCGTGCCGCGCCGGGTGATCATCGACAACCCCAAGACCATGGTGAGCTGCGCCGCCAGAAGTTGACCAAAGCCGCCGATCTGCTCGAGGAAAGCGGGCATGAAACCCTGACCTACTACGCCTTTCCCGACAGGCGAGCCATTGTGCGCCACTGGTTCAAGAACAATGGCGAGCGGATCAAGCTGAGAACCAACAACCCGCTGGAACGCATCATGCGCGAGATCCGGCGACGAACGCGGGTCGTTGGGGCGTTCCCCGACGGCAAGTCCTGCCTGAACCTGGCCGCCGCCCGCCTGCGCCATATCGCCGGAACCCAGTGGGCAACCCGAAAATACATCAACATGACCCCGCTATTCGCGGATCAAAACCAAGGAGCCGTCGTCGCATGACCAAAAGTGCGAAAGATATTTGACAGTACCCGCGCCGTTATTATTTGCCTTTTTCTCCGGTGACATCGCCTGGTTTCTGGCCACCTGTCCGCGCAGATATTCAACTGGGTTGCATACTGACTTTCTCGCCAAAGAGCCCGTGCCTGCAGATTGGTTCTGAATAGGTCTTGGTCCATTTGGGGCCGATCACCAGAATCCCGCAGCTTCAATCCCTCCAAGCTGAAACGGCGACGGTTCCGGTTATAGTCGCCGCGCAAAGCGTGGATCAAAAGGTGGGCATGGCGCAGGGTGTCAAACAGGTGCTGGTCGAGGCATTCGGATCGGACGCTGCTGGAAATCGCCCGTTCAGGCAAAGCGTGCGCCCAGTTCCCTGGCCACCGATTCCAGGAAACGCGCGGCGGCGACCGGCAGGGCTCGGCCGCGCAGATGGCCGACGACCAGCGTGCCCGGGCGCACGTTGGCCCGATCCAGTGGCACCGCGCGCAGCCGGTCATGTTCCAGGTCCGGACGCAGGTTGATCGCCAGGCTGAAGCTCAGCGCTTCGCTGTCCTGCGACATCAGCCGCAACAGGTCCAGGCTGTTGGATTCCAGCGCCGGCGTCAGCCGGATGCCGACCTTTTCCGCCGCCGCATCCAGAACCGTGCGGATCCCCTCGGGCCGCTTGGGCAGCAGCAGCGGATAGTCCACGGTGTCGTAAATGCGCAGCACCTCGCGGTCGGCCAGCGGGTGATTGTCGGCCATGATGCAATACATTTCCTGCGCGCCGGTATAGACCGCCTGCAGGTCGCGGTTGTGGACCGGTTCGAACACGATCGCGATATCGCTCGACAGATCGGACAATGAGCTTTCGGCCTCGCCGCGTTCCATCAGGTTGACGCCAAAGGTCACGGCCGGAAACTCGGCAAGGTGGCGCTTGATGATCTCGGGCAGGAAATACAGCGCCACTTCGCGGGTGGTGGCGATGTTCACATGGCCCGCGCGCATGCCCGAAAGATCGGCGATGCGCGACTTGACCCGCTCCATGTCGGCCAGTTGCTGGCGAATATGGTCCAACAGGATTTCCCCGGCGATGTTCGGACGCAGGCCCGACGGGTGGCGTTCGAAGATTTCGACGCCAAGTTCGGCCTCGATCCCCAGAATCCGCCGGTTGAGCGCCGAGGGCGTGATGTTCAGCTCTTCCGCGGCGCTGCGCAATGAACCGGATCTGGCGATCTCTTCGATGTATTTCAGGATCGTGAGGTGGCGCATCGCCTTGCTTTCAAACGGAAAAACAAACCGTTGCATTTATTGCAACACATGGCTGAGTTCTTAGCAGCAGACGGCAACACCCGCAAGTTCTATCACCGGGCCAAGCAATCGAGTCGCACCCCAAGGAGAGTTGTTCATGTCGCGTAAACTGGTGGTCATCGGCGCCGGGATGGCCTCGGGAAGGTTCCTGGAAGAGTTGTTCGAGCACACCCGCGAAGGCTGGGACGTCACCCTGTTCGGCGCCGAACCCCACGGAAATTACAACCGCATCATGCTGTCGCCGGTGCTGGCGGGCGACATGGCGTTTGAAGAAACCATCACCCACGACGCGAACTGGTATGACGCCCATGGCGTGCGCTGCCGCTTTGGCGAAGTGGTGACGCGCATCGACCGCGCCCGCAAGGTGGTGGTCAGCGCCGGCGGCGAAACCGCCTACGACAAGCTGGTGATCGCCACCGGGTCGGCGTCGTTCCTTGTTCCGGTTCAGGGCAATGACCTGCCCGGCGTCGTCGGGTTTCGCGACCACGCCGACGTGCAGGCGATGCTGCAGGCCGCGCGCCGCCCCGGCGCCAGGGCGGTGATCATCGGCGGCGGTCTGCTGGGGCTCGAGGCCGCGGCAGCGCTGAAGGCGCGCGGCATGGATGTGACCGTGCTGCACCTGATGGATCACCTGATGGAACGCCAGCTGGATTCGGCCGCCGGCTATCTGCTGAAAAAGGATCTGGAAAAGCGCGGCATCCGGGTGATCTGCAACGCCCACACCCAGGCGATCCTGGGCAAGGAACGCACCGAGGCGGTGCTGCTTGAAGACGGGGCGCTGCACCCGGCGGACCTGGTGGTCATGGCCGCCGGCATTCGCCCGGAAACCCGGCTGGCGGTGGATGCCGGGCTGCGGGTCGAGCGCGGCATCTGGGTGGATGACACCCTGCGCACCTCGGACCCCGACGTGCTGGCGCTGGGCGAATGCGCCGAACATGCGGGCATCGTCTATGGCCTGGTCGCGCCGCTCTACGACATGGCGCGAACCGCGGCCCGCGCGCTGATCGGCGAAGCCGCGCAGTTCACGGCGCCGGTGGTGTCGACGCGGCTGAAAGTGACCGGGGTCGACCTGTTTTCGGCGGGCGAACTGGAAGCGGGCGACGGGCATGAGGAAATCGTGTTCCGCGACCCTTCGCGCGGCATCTACAAAAAGCTGGTGCTGGCCGACGACCGGATAGTCGGGGTGCTGATGTATGGCGACGTGGCCGACAGCGCCTGGTTCTTCGACAAGCTGCAATCTGGCGAATGCGTGGCCGGCATCCGCGAAAACCTGATCTTCGGCCCGGCCGGAACAGGCGTGGGCGCCGACCCGCTGGCCGCCGTCACCGCAATGCCCGACAGCGCCGAGATCTGCGGCTGCAACGGGGTCTGCAAGGGCGATATCGTGGCCGCGATCCAGGCTGGCGCCGGCGATCTGGCCGCGGTCCGGGCGGTCACCAAGGCTTCGGCGTCGTGCGGCGGCTGTTCGGGGCTGGTGGAACAGGTGCTGGCGGCCACGCTGGGCGACGACTTCGTCGCGCCGGCGCCGGCGGGCATCTGCGGCTGCACCGAGCTGGGCCATGACGACATTCGCCGCATCATCCGGTCGCGCGCGCTCAAGTCGATCCCCGCGGTGATGCAGGAAGCCGGCTGGACCACGTCGTGCGGCTGCCACGTCTGCCGCCCGGCGCTGAACTACTACCTGATGGCCGAATGGCCGCTGGAATACCGCGACGATCCGCAAAGCCGGTTTGTCAACGAACGCAACCACGCCAACATCCAGAAGGACGGCACCTATTCGGTGGTGCCGCGCATGTGGGGCGGCGTCACCACACCGCAAGAGCTGCGCGCCATCGCCGATGCGGCCGAGAAATACGACGTGCCGACGATCCATGTCACCGGCGGTCAGCGGATCGACCTGCTGGGGGTCAGGCGCCAGGATCTGCCCGATATCTGGGCCGACCTGAACGCGGCGGGGCTGGTGTCTGGCCACGCCTACGCCAAGGGGCTGCGCACGGTAAAGACCTGCGTCGGGTCCAACTTTTGCCGGTTTGGCACCCAGGACAGCACCGGGCTGGGGATCGCGCTGGAAAAGCTGCTGTGGGGCAGCTGGACGCCGCACAAGGTCAAGCTGGCGGTCTCGGGCTGCCCGCGCAACTGCGCCGAGGCCACCTGCAAGGACGTGGGCATCGTTTGCGTCGATGCGGGCTATGAAATCGGCGTTGCCGGAGCGGCGGGAATGGATCTGAAACAGACACAGCCGCTGGCCAAGGTGGCAACCGAACAGGACGCGATCGCGCTGACTGTCGCCTTTATCCAGCTCTACCGGGAAAACGCGGCCTACCTGGACCGGCCCTACAAGTGGGTCGCCAAGGTGGGCATGGACTGGGTGCGCGCCCGCGTGGTCGAAGACACCGCCAGCCGGGCCGCGCTGGTCGAACGTTTCGAGGTTTCCCAGTCGGTCTACCGCACCGATCCCTGGGCCGCGCAGGCCCGCCCCGAGATGCGGCCGACGAAATGGACCCCCCTTGCCGATCTGACCCTGGAGGCCGCCGAATGAGCACCTGGATAGACATTGCCGCCCTTGACGATATCCCGCCGCGCGGCGCGCGCGTGCTCAAGACCGCCGCCGGATGTGTGGCCGTCTTTCGCACCCACGATGACCGGGTGTTCGCGCTGGACGACGCCTGCCCGCACAAGAAGGGGCCGCTGTCCGAAGGCATCGTGCATGGCACGTCGGTCACCTGCCCGCTGCACAACTGGGTCATCAGCCTTGAAACCGGCCTGGCCCAGGGGGCCGACGAGGGCCGCGTCGCCACCCACGAAGTCCGCGTCGAAAACGGTCGCATCCTGCTGGATGCACGCCTGGCTCAGGCCCGCTCGGCCGCCTGAAATCAACCCTTGAACCGAAAAACGCTCAACCCAAGAAGGAACCCGAAATGGCATATCTTGCCCCAACCGAATTCGTAACCAAGATGATCGACGCCGGAGAGCAAAAGATCTTCATGTCCACCCGCGACACGCTGATCCGCGCCTTCATGGCCGGCGCAATCCTGGCGCTGGCTGCGGCCTTTGCCATTTCCGTCAACGTCAACACCGGCCAGCCCCTGTTGGGCGCGGTGCTGTTCCCGGTGGGCTTCATCCTGCTTTACCTGCTGGGGTTCGACCTGTTGACCGGGGTGTTCATGCTGGCGCCGCTGGCGCTTTTCGACCGGCGGCCCGGCGTGACCGTCGCCGGGGTGCTGCGAAACTGGGGGCTGGTGTTCACTGGCAACTTTGCCGGGGCCTTTACGGTCGCGGTGTTCATGGCGATCATCTTTACCTTCGGATTTTCGCAGGATCCCAACGCCATCGGCCAGAAGATCGGCGTGATCGGCGAGGGCCGCACCGTTGGCTACGCCGATCATGGCAGCGCCGGTATGCTGACGCTGTTCATCCGCGGCGTGCTGTGCAACTGGATGGTGTCGACCGGCGTGGTCGCGGCGTTCCTGTCCACCAGCGTGTCGGGCAAGGCGATCGCCATGTGGATGCCGATCATGCTGTTCTTCTACATGGGGTTCGAGCATTCGGTGGTCAATATGTTCCTGTTCCCCTCGGGCCTGCTGCTGGGCGGAAACTTCACCTTCGCCGACTATCTGATCTGGAACGAAATCCCGACGGTTCTCGGCAACCTGGTGGGCGGCGTGGCCTTTGTCGGGCTGACGCTTTATTCGACCCATGTGCGCACCGGCGCCAGCCGCCGCGCAGCGCCGGTTCCCGCCGAATGAACGCCATGCGCGACCTGGCCCCGCCCAAGGCGGCGGGGCCGAAAACCAACCCGGAAACCGGCAAACCGCGGCTGGCCGTCAGTATCGGCCAGTGTTCGCAGGCAGGGCGCAAGGAAATCAACCAGGATTTCCACGGCGCCCTGATCCCGTCCGAACCTGCCCTGTCGCGCAAGGGCATTTCGGTTGCGATGGCCGACGGGATCAGCTCCAGCACCGTCAGCCAGGTAGCCGCGGAAATGGCGGTAAAGAGCTTTCTGACCGACTATTACTGCACCTGCGACACCT
Source organism: Alphaproteobacteria bacterium (assembly GCA_024277955.1). Classification (GTDB taxonomy): domain Bacteria; phylum Pseudomonadota; class Alphaproteobacteria; order Rhodobacterales; family Rhodobacteraceae; genus JAJRUE01. Next base: position 6,152 of record JAJRUE010000244.1, read on the forward strand.
GGACAGTCAAAACCGCGGCGGACCGGGTGATCCGCGCCGCCAATTCCTGGCTGCACGCCGAAACCCGGCGCTCGATCCACGCCCATGACCTGGACCGGGGCCATGTCTGCACCTTCAACGCGCTGGTTCTGAAATCGCGCATGGCGCATCTTTTCCACGTGGGCGACAGCCGCATCTTCCGGCTGCAGGGCGAAACCCTGGAACAGCTTACCCAAGACCACCGCACCGTGGTTTCGGGCGCCCAAAGCCATCTTGCCCGCGCCCTGGGCATGGCCGAACGGATCGAGGTCGACTATCGCGCGCTGCCGCTGAGCAAGGGCGACACCTTCGTGCTGACCACCGACGGCGTGCATGAATTCTGCCCACCTCGCGACATGGCCCGCACCATCCTCGCCCATCACGACGACCTGCAGGAGGCGGCGCGCAGGATCGTCGCCCAGGCGCTGGACGGCGGCAGCGCCGACAATCTGACGGTGCAGATCGTCCGCGTCGACAACCTGCCGGACGGCGAAACCAGCGACGCGATCAGCCACGCCGACGCGCTGCCGGCGCCGCCTCCGCTGGAAGCCGGGCAGGTGTTCGAGGGCTAC
>JAJRUE010000027.1 GCA_024277955.1 Alphaproteobacteria bacterium
ACCGGCGGCCACCCCTGCGGTGAAGCGCGGATAGGCACCACCCTTCCAGCTCCGCCACGCCAGCAGCAGGCTCGCCACAATCGCGCCGCCCAGCAGCACCAGCATCGTCGGCGGCGGGAAATCCAGTTGATCGCGCACCATCGCCCCGATCCACGCATCATAGGCCGCGCGTCCGTCCACGGCCTCCAGCGCCACCACGCCCAGCACCATCAGCAGCGCCACAAACACCAGATCGCCGAGCGCCTTGGCATGGCGCATCCAGACAATCGCCGCCAGCACCATCAACGCCAGCGCGCCGAGCGCCTGCCAGAAATCCGGCGCCTCGAGCGCATAGGCGAAACCGACCAGCAGGACCGAGGCAATGAACGCCCCGCCCGCCACGCGCGTCGGAAACTCCGGCAGGGTCATGCCCTCCTGCCCTTCTACCTGAACGGTGGAAACCTGCGACAGCATCGGCCCGCCATCGCGTGGCACCAGCCGCCGCTCCGGCAGGATCACCGCGGCCGCCGCGACCAGCAGCGCAAACAGGATCACGAAGCCCGCATTGCCCGCGCCCAAAAACAGCAGCACCGCCGCGACATAGGCCCCGATCAGCCCCAGCGCCGAGAGCCACGCCCAGCGTTTCACGCTATCGATTGCCAGCGCGACTGCCGCAATTCCGGCGAAATACAGTTGCAGCACATAGGCCGTCTCGCTCTCTCCGCCGACCAGAAACGGCGTCGCCAGCGCACCGAAGACCCCGATGATGGCCAGCAGCGGCCCGTAAAACCAGCCCAGCACAATCGCCAGCAGCCCTATGGCCGCCAGACCGGCAAAGGCCACCTGCGGCCCGACCAGATCATACATCAGCCGCGCCGCCAGCACGCCTGCGAACAGCGATACCAGCCCCGCGCCGGACAGAACCGAGGGCAGAAACTTGAAGCTCCCCGCCTCGTCACCGGCGGATTTGCGGCGGATGTATTCCCCGCCGCCAATCAGCACCGCGCCCAGAACCATCGCACCCATGACCCGCATGGCCGGCGTCAGCAGCCCGTTCTCGACCCCGTATTGCACCAGAAACACCCCTGCGAGGGCGAAAGACGCCGCCGCCACCGCATAGAACCAGTTTTTCTGCAGCCACGCGGAAATCTGCGCCCCGAATCCTTCCTTGAACACGAAGGCTTTCGGCGGACCTTTCGGCGCGGCTTTTTGCGGCGGAGGCGTAACCCGTTCGGGTCGCGGACGTGGCGGGCGTGTTTCGGGCATTGGGGGGGCTGCGCGTTCCGGCTCTGCCCGCTCCGGTGCGACACCGCCAGACGACAGGCTGCGCAGCTCGCGTTCCAGACCCTCGACCTTGCGTTTCAGCCCTTGCTGGCTGAAAAAAAGATAGACCGGCAAAACAATCGAAACACCGAGAATGGCCGCAGCCAGCAATGCATAACCCATAAAATTCCCTCCGCCAATGGCGACAGACTACTCCAGAGGGTGAAATTTGCAAAGCGGCCTAACGCCAAGTAATACAACGCAACGGGAGGGCAACAATGCTTGTAAATATTATCACATGGCCCGGCCGTTTCGCCCTGAAACACCTGCCCGATATGGGCGAGGCCGAGGCGCGGCTGTTGCACAACATGGTCAATTATGTGGTCTGGCTGACGCTGCTGATCGGGATCCTGCTGTATTTTCTGATCCGGTTCTCGCCGGTCTAGCCGCGCGAGAACATCCCCGTCAGCGCATTTTTGACAATGCCCGAGACCGACGGCCGCTTGAGCGCATCGAACGGCATCGGACGGCAGACCTCCATCGCCGCCACGCCGACGCGGGCGGTCAGGGCACCGTTGATCACTCCCTCGCCAAAACGGCGGGAGATTTTCGACAGTGCCCCGCCTCCGGCGACCGAGCCGATCAGGTCATCCCCGACCGAAACCGCCCCCGTGGCCAGCAGATGGGTAGAGACCGCCTTTAGCAACCGCCACGACCCGATGGTGCCCGTGCGCCCGCCATAAACCTCGGCAATCCGGCGCACCATGCGCACGTTGGCGGCCAGCGCCACGGCCACATCGGCCAGCGCCAGCGGGATCAGCGCCGTTGCCCCGGCAACATTTCGCGCGGCCACCTGCACCTCGGCCACCGCCGCCGCATCGAGCGGGCGCATCAGCTCGCGCTCGGCCACCGCGATCAGGTCCGGCCCGTCCAGCACATCGGGGGACACGTCACGCAGGCTCTGGCGCGCCCAGCGCATTTCCTCACGCCCCGCATATAATCCCTCCAGCCGTTTCAAAATCGCTAACGCCTCGGCGCGGTCGCCGGTTCTGGCCCGCCGCACACCGGATTTCAACGCGTCGATTTTGGAGAGCCGCGCAAATCCCGCCAGTTCGCGCAAGACCAGCAGCAGCAACACCACCCCGACCAGTGCCATCAGGCCGAGCGCGATCTGCCCCAGCAACGGATTGCGCCCCAGTAATCCGGTCGCGAAATCCCAGAGCGCGACAGAGACCATCATCCCGACCAGCGCCGAGGTCGCGCCCCAGAAAACCCGCCCGAGCCAGCCGGTCTTGCGCGCGGCCATCGCCGTGACCTGCTGCATGGCCTGCCCGCCGACCTCTGGCACCGGCGGTGCGGTTTCGGGGGTCTCGATCGGGATTTCGGCTTCGATCACCACCGGCCCGCGCCGGATTTTTCCGTTCTCGTTCACAACCTGTCTCCGATCAGAAATTCCGCCGCCTTGTCGAGCCGGATATGCGGCAGGCCCGCGCCCTCCTTGCGGCTCAGCACCGGCGGGGCGAAGTGCATGACGGCGAAATCCCCGTCCAGCCACGCCGCCGCGCCGCGTTTGGCGGGCGAAAGCAGATGCGCCGGATCCTCGGGCAGGTCACCGGCATACATCGCTGCCGACTTGCCGCTTTCCAGCAACACGCCCTGCACGCAATCCAGCGTCTCTCCCTCGTGTTTCAACGTGGTTTCGACCGTGGCGCGCAGGCTGGCAATCGCCATGGCCTCGGTCTTTGCGCCCTTGAAATCGGCCCGCTCGCGCGCCTCGCGCAGCAACTCGCGCAGAAAGGCGCGCAGGCGCGGGTGCTGGCTGTGATGCAGGTAGTCGGCCTTGGTCGCGGCAAATAATATCCGCTCGACCTTTTTGCCCAAAATACCGGAGAGCCACGAGTTCTTGCCCGGCCGGAAGCTGGTCAGGATATCGCCCATCGCGCCGCGCAGATCCTCCACCGCCTGCGGTCCGGCATGGATCGCGCCGAGCGCGTCGACCAGCACGATCTGGCGGTCGATTTTGGCGAAGTGGTTGCGGAAAAACGGTTTGACGACCTTGCGTTTGTAAGCCTCGAACCGGCGTTCGAATTCGGCGTAGAGGGTTTTCGATTTGCGTTTCTGCGGCGGCTCCAGCGGCGCGAAGGTGAGGGCCGGAGAGCCCTCCAGATCGCCGGGCAGCAGGAAACGCCCCGGGGCGCAGGCGGAAAAACCGGCCTCTCGCGCGGCGCCGAGGTAGGCGGTGAAACTGCGGGCCAGCGTTTGCGCCTTTTCTTCCTCCAGCGGCGCCTGCGGGTCGCTTTGGTCGAGCGTCGAGAGCCATTCCGCCGCCAGCGTTTCGCGGGCGGGGGTGCGGGCCTGTGCCAGCGTCGCGGCGGACCACTCCGCATAGGACTGGTTCAGCAACGGCAGATCAAGCAGCCATTCGCCGGGGTAGTCGACGATATCCAGATGCACCGTGCGCAGACCGCGCACGCCCGAGAGCAACCCCTTGGGCCGGACCTTCAGCGAAATGCGCAGCTGGCTGATCGAGCGGGTCGAGTGCGGCCAGTGCGGCTGGCTGCCGGTCAGCGCCGCGAGGTGGGTTTCGTAGTCGAAGCGCGGGATCGTGTCGTCCGGTTGCGGCTGCAGAAAGGCGGAAACGATCCGCCCCTCGGCCGCGGCCAGCAGTTGCGGCATGCGCCCGCGGTCGAGCAGGTTGGCGACCAGCGAGGTGATGAACACCGTCTTGCCCGCGCGCGACAGGCCGGTGACGCCGAGGTGCACGACCGGCTCGAACATCTCGCCCACGCCGTCGGCCGCGTCCTCGATGGCGCGGCTGAGTGAATCCGTGATGCTGCCAATTCCCATGCGGGCCTCTTGCTCGTTGCCGAAATCATAT
>JAJRUE010000245.1 GCA_024277955.1 Alphaproteobacteria bacterium
GGTCATCTGGCTGGCTGCCTGCTGTTCGGCGGCCAGCTTGGCGGCCAGCGCCGCCGCCAGTTTCTTGCGAAGCTCTGCCTTGTCGCCAAGGCTGGCCTTGAGAGATTCGGTTTCCGTCAGCGCCACGGCCAAGGCCTTTTCGGCATCCGCCAGCCGCCTGGACAGGTCGGCCTTGCTGCTGTCGGCGTTGCTCAGCCGGGTTTTCAGATCGTCGCGCTGGGCGCTGACCCTGGCCAGCGAAGCCTCGACCGCCTGCAGGCGCGCTTCCAGATCGCCTTCGCGCATCACCCTGTCCTGCACTTCGCTGCGCAGCTGGTCGCGCGACATCAAGGCCTGGGCCAGCGCCGCCTCGACGCTGCTAAGTCGCGATGCGGTTTCCACCTGACGGTCGGTCATTTCGCCAAGCCGGGCGTCCAGCGCGTCGCGTTCGGCGGTCATCGCTGCCAGCGCCTGCTGCAAATCCCCCAGCCGCCTGGCCGTGTCGGTCTGCCCGGCCTGGGCATCGGCAAGCTGGTTCTGCAGCGATTCCTGCGCCAGAAGCGCCGCCGCCAGCCGGTCGTCGATGGTTTGCTCAGCCGCCTGAGCCGCCGCGAGCATGGTCAGCAGATCCTCGGCCTCGCGCCGCTTTTCTTCGAGCGCGAGCGTCATTGCCGTCAGTTCCGCATCCGCGTTCTTCAGCTTTTCGCGCAGCGCCTCGGCGGCGGCGGCCTCGGCCAGACGGTTCTTTTCCGCTTCGCTCAACGTCGCTTCCACATCGGCCAGACGTTCGCGCAGCGCCTGCGCGGCGGCGGCCTCGGCCAGGCGCTTCTTCTCGGCGTCGCTCAGGGTCGCCTTGGTGTCGGCCAGCTGCGCGCGCAGGGTCTGGGCGGCGGCGGCTTCCGCCAGGCGCTGTTTTTCGGTCTCGCTCAGGGTTTCCTGCGCATCGGCCAGCTGCGCACGCAAGGCCTGGGCGGCGGCGGCCTCGGCCAGGCGCTTTTGTTCTTCTTCGCTCAGCTGGGCGCGAACCAACGCCAGCGCATCCGCGTTTTTCGACAGGGATTGTTCAAGATCCGCGTTTTTCGCCGCCAGCGCCGCCGCCTGCTGGGTCAACGACAGGGCCTGGGATTTGGTGTCTTCCAGCTGCGCCAATGCGGCGCTGAGCGATACGTCGCGCTCGGCGTTGCGCCGGCGCAGATCGGCGATCAGCGCTTCCAGCGCCTCGCGCCGGGCCGCCGCCAGACGCGCGGTTTCGGCCTGCGCGTCGATTTCGTCGCGCGCCTTGGCCAAGGCCAGGTTCAGCGCTTCCTGTTGCGAAATCAGCCGCCCGCGTTCGGCCTGCAACTCGGACAGGCGGCGCGCAAGCGCATCGCCCTGCTGGCGGGCGGTATCGCGCTGCGAGCGCGCCGAGTCCCGTTCCGACAGCGCGGCGTCGCGTTGCGCAAGCGCCGTGTCGCGCTGCGCCAGAAGCGACGCAACCTGTTGTTCGAAAGAGGCTATCTGCGCCTCCCGGCTTGCAAGCTCTTCGCTTTTCTGCCGGGATTCTTCGGTCAGGCTGGCGATCAGCGCCGCCTGTGCCTCGGCCTTTTCGCGCGCCCGGTCGATCGTCGTGCCCAGCGTCAGAACCTGCTCTTCCAGCTGGAAGGACCGCTGCTGTTCGAGCCCCAGCGCTTCGGCGAGCGAACTGATTTCAGCGGTCAGCTGGTCCAGTTCGCTTTCCTGCCCGGTAATGGTTTCGCGTAGCATGAACTGAACGATCATGAAAATCGTCAGCACGAACATCAGCACCAGCAAAAGCGCCGTCATCGCATCGACGAACCCCGGCCAGATCGAGGCCGACATGCGTTGCGTGGACCGGCGCGTCAGGGCCATGGCCTAGCTTCTCCGCCCCGCGCCGGCGGCGGCGTTTTCCTGGCCCAGCGCCTTGATCGCACGGCTCAGCGCCATCAGATCGGTGCGCAGATCGGCCAGCGTTTCCTGGCGCCCGGCAGACATTTCTTCAAGGATTCTCAGCAGTTGCACATCGATCGAGCGCAGCCGCATCCGGCTTTCGGCATCCACATGCGGCCCGCCCTGTTCGGCCTGTTCCCGGATCAGGGCGATCAGCGCCTCCTGGCCCTGGGCGATGCGTTCGAGCGCTTCGGTGTTGCGGTCCTGGGCCGAGGTGTCGATCTCGATCACCGGGGGCGGCGGCGGTTCCTGCGATTCCAGGCGGGTGACCAGCGCATTGACCGAATCAACCAGCTGGCCGAGCCGTTCGTCCACCAGCGACCGGCCCGTGTCGGATTGCGTGAACAGGGCCTGCAGCGCGTCCATCTGTTCGGCAAGATGTTCCACCAGCGCCCCGGCGATGGCCGGTTCCCCGCCATCGCCGTCGCCGGACGAAAACCCGAGCCGGGTAAAGCTGGACAGCCATTCTTCCAGCTCCTGATAAAACCGGTTCTGCCCGTGGTTGGCGAACAGTTCCAGCAGGCCGACGATCAACGACCCCGCCAGCCCCAGAAGCGACGACGAAAAGGCCACGCCCATGCCGCCCAGCTGGCTTTCCAACCCGCCCATCAGGCGCGAAAACACCTCGGACGCCCCTTCGCCTTCCTGCGGAGCCAGCGAACGGATGGTGTCGACCACCGCCGGCACGGTCGTTGCCAAACCCCAGAAGGTTCCGAGAAGACCAAGGAAAATCAACAGGTTGACGATATATCGGGTGATGTCCCGGGCCTCGTCGATCCGGGTGGCGACCGAATCCAGGATCGAGCGCGACGAGGTCGAGCTGATCTGCATCTTGGCGCCGCGGCTATGCAGCAGCGCCGCCAGCGGGGCCAACAGCCGGGGCGCCTTGACCATGTCGTGACCCGGCCGGTCGGCGATGAACCCTTCGATCCAGTTGACGGATTTGATCAGCTGGACGACCTGCCAGAAACAGGCAAACACGCCCAGCACGAAAACAAAGGCGATGAACCCGTTGAGCAGCAGGTTCGCCAGGAACACCGCCGACACCCGCGGGTAGGCCACATAGGCGCCGAAACTGACCAGCCCGAGACAGATCAGCATGATGATGATCTGGCGAATTGGTTGGGTGAATTTCGGCTCGGCCTCGCGATCCGGCAGGTCCATATGGACGGTTCCTGACGCTGTTGATTTTGGCACACGATAGGCGGTGCAAGCGCCAGTGCCAACAGGGTTTATCAGCCCCGGCGGGCCAAAATTCGCCGAACCTGGTGCGAAAGGCTGTCGAGGTCGGGATCGCGGATTCCAAGCTCGGCCAGATGCGCCGCGGTGTTGAAAAGGTATTCCGCGTTCGGGCCGCGCCCGCCATGGGCACGGGCGATGACCTGGGCCTGGCGTTCCAGCGTGAGGCCGCCGCAATACTGCGGGTGCTGGTCGTCAATCACAAAGGTGACGGCCCGCACGCGACGCCCGCAATCCAGCGTGACCGGCAGGGTCTTTTCCAGGTAGGCCGCCGACACCAGTTCGCGTTCGCGCAGATAGGCAAGCGTCGTTTCTTCCGCCCCCGGCGCGACCCGCAGCGCCAGCCCGTCGCAGGTGGCTTCGGGGTTCTCGTCCAGGGCAAGCACCAGCCCCGGGTCGTCGACGGTTCCGCGATGGTGGATCGACCACATGCAAAAGCTGCGCGCATAGCCCGACAGCCGGGCGACTACCCGTTCGTGGTGCTCGAACCCGGGGTTCCACATCAGCGACCCGTAGCCGAAAATCCACAGCGGCGGTTGCGCCGGCGCCTTGTCCATTTTGCTGGCCCTCTTGTTCGCGGCGCATTAAACATTGCGGGCCTTGGCTGTCAAAGGGTGCGTGCATGCGAAAAATCCTGATCCTCGTCCTGGCGCTGGTCGCGCTGTGGATCGGCTACTGGATGGTGGCTGCGCGCGCCGTCGAAAACGGGTTGACCGACTGGTTCGAAGCCCGGCGCGCCGAGGGCTGGCAGGCCGAATATTCCGACCTGAACACCCACGGCTTCCCCTACCGGTTCAACACCACGATCCGCGATCTTTCGCTGGCCGACCCGCGCGCCGGGCTGGCCTGGAGCACGCCGGTTTTCGAAATCTTCGCCCTGGCGTTCAAGCCGAACCACATCATCGCCAACTGGCCCGAAGCCCAGACCTTTGCCACCCCGTTTCAGACAGTGGCGATCACCAGCGAAAAAATGGCCGGCTCGATCGTTTTTGAGCCGGGCACCGCGCTGACGCTGGACCGCACGTCGTTCGAACTGGCCGGCGTCAAGCTGGACTCAACCCTGGGCTGGCAATCTTCGCTTGAAAAGGGCCGGTTCGCGACGCGCCAGACCATCGGCCGCGAAAACGCCCATGACATTTTCTTCGAGGCGACCCGGCTGCGCCCGTCGCGCGGCATCCTGGCGGTGCTTGACCCGGCCAGCCTGTTGCCGCGCAAGCTGGAAATGCTGCGGCTGGACATGACGGTCGGGTTCGATGCGCCCTGGGACCGGCTGGCCATCGAACGCCGGCGGCCGCAGATCACCTCGATCCGCCTCAAGGATCTGCGCGGCACCTGGGGCCATCTGGACCTGCGCATGGCCGGGCAGCTCGACGTCGGGCGCGACGGAACGCCGGTCGGCGCGATCGAGATCCGGGCGACGAACTGGCGCGACATGCTGGGGGTGGCGGTGGATGCGGGGCTGGTGCCGGGCAATATTTCCGGCACGCTCGAAAAGGCGCTGGAAATGCTGGCCGGCATGACCGGCGACCCCGACACGCTGGACACCACCCTGACCTTCAAGAACGGCCGGATGAGCTTTGGCCCGATCCCGCTGGGGTACGCGCCCAACCTGACGCTTCGCTAGGTCCAAGCCGTTACCGGCAGTAGGCCCCGCCCCGGTAGCGCGCCGTATCCAGGTGGAAATGATTGCGGTGATAGCGGTCCGAATCCGGCCCCAGGACCGTTCCGAACGGGCCGCAGGCGGCGCGGTGGATGCGCTTCAACAGCTTCTTTGTGCGGCGTTTTTTCCAGCCGTCCAGCACAGATAGCTCACGGCCGTTGGCCAGCCCGAAACCGGCGATATCAATGGCGCGCCCGCGCCCGTGTTCCGAAATCTTGGCCCCGGGCCGGTTGTTGCGCGTCCGGCAGGCATAATCCGCGATCACCCTGAGTTCGCTCAGACCGCCGCCGCGCCGGCCGATGGTGGGCAACACGCCCCGTTCGACCCAGTTGTCCAGCGCCTTGGCGGTGGTGCAATCCATGACCGCCGGATGGCTCAGCGCGACCCCGGCCACCGAGGAGACGCGCACCGGGTTTTTCACGCCGCAGCCGCGCAGCTTGCCGGGGATCGACGCCAGCCTTTCGCCCCGGATCGAGCGCGATCCGCACAGCGCCCCGTTGCGCACCGCCGACACCGTGCGCAGAGGGGCGGAGCCGGGCGCAACCGGAACGGCGGTCGCAGACCTCGCCCCGGCGGGCCGGGCCAGTGGCCGCAGCGATCTTGCGACCCCCGCCGCGCCGGTCACGAAAACCAGGTAGTCGGGGCGTGCATCGGCGTCACCCGGGCGGGCAATTGGCCAGATGGATTTTCGAGGCGCATCGGCCCGACCCGGATCGGGGGATGCGCCGGCAAGCGCCGCGACCAGGGTTATGGCCAGCGCGCCGGGCTTCATCGCTTGGCGCTGCGCCCGAAATCCGGCGCGTCGGTGTCCTGACCGGCTTCGATGATGCCGCGCCGGATGGCGCGCGTCCGGGTGAAATAGTCCTGCAGATGCACGCCATCGCCGGTGCGTATCGCGCGTTGCAGGGCGAAAAGCTCTTCGGTGAAGCGGCCGAGGATTTCCAGCGTCGCGTCCTTGTTGTGCAGGAACACGTCGCGCCACATCACCGGGTCCGAGGCCGCGATCCGGGTAAAGTCGCGAAAACCGGCGGCGGAGTATTTGATCACTTCGCGGTCGGTGACGCGGCGCAGGTCGTCGGCGACCCCGACCATCGTGTAGGCGATCAGGTGCGGCGCGTGGCTGGTCACCGCAAGCACAAGATCGTGGTGGTCGGCCTCCATGATTTCCACACTCGCGCCCATCGCCTGCCAAAGCGAGGTCA
>JAJRUE010000246.1 GCA_024277955.1 Alphaproteobacteria bacterium
GCCGCCGCCTGGCCCAGCGCACAGGCCTTGACGTCCTGGCCGTAATCGGTGATCCGGCCGTCGTTCACGCGGATGTCCACGGTCACGGTGGATCCGCACAACGGCGAGCGGCGCTTGACGCTGGCGTCGGGATCGTCCAGCCGGTCGGTCCGGGGCATGTCGGCGGCCAGTTCGAGGATCCTGCCGGAATAAAGTTTGATCAGATCGCTGTCGCTCATGGCTTTCCCTCGGGGCCGGTTTCGAAATAGATAGGACAGACTGGCGCGCAGGAAAAGGACCAATGCTATGGGTTTCGATCCGCAGGACTTGCAATATGACGACGCCGGGCTGATCCCGGCGATCGCCCAGGATGCCGACAACGGCGACGTGCTGATGATGGCCTGGATGAATGCGCAGGCCGTGGCGCAAACGCTCGAAACCGGGCGCGTCACCTACTGGTCGCGGTCGCGGCAGGCCTTCTGGGTCAAGGGCGAAACGTCGGGGCATGTGCAGGATCTGGTGGAAATGCGGATCGATTGCGACCGCGACTGCCTGCTGGTGCTGGTGCGCCAGACCGGCCCGGCCTGCCACACCAACCGGCGCAGCTGCTTTTATACCGCGGTGCGCGAGGGCCGCGAAGTCGAACTGATGCGCCCCGAAGCTTGAAGCCTGTCGCCCCGGATCGTAGCCGCCGCTACGCGTCCCGGGCGAAGTGAATTCGATCAGACGCGACATGCTCTGGTCACCTGATCGAAAGTTCGCGACATTGAATTTCCGCCCCCCGGATCGCTTGCGACCCGGTTCGCGCCCGACCCCGCCCCCCAGGCGGGCGCGAATTGGTGGTGCCGTTTCAAGAAGGAGCGACGTTGCACTCGTGAAAACCCCCGCGCAGATGTCAGAGCGCCCCCCTCGGGGCCGGGCGCGAACCTCGCCTTGCACCCGGTTTCCAACGATGGGGATTGCGACTCTACTCCACCAGCCGCCACCCCCCCTGCGCCACCAGCCCGAAAGGCACAATATCTCAGAGGTTTGGGGCGCGCCGGCAAATATCGTTTCCCTCGGCGCGCCGGTCGCGGTTAGACTGGGCCTGCCGCGCGCGCGGCGCATTTCAGATGGCAACCGGGGACAGTTTCATGGGTATTTCGGGTCGGGGCCTTTCGGGCGTTCTGCTGGCGGCGGCGATCGCACTGCCGGCGGTGGGGCCGGCGGCAGCACAGGACAGCAACGCGCAATCCGGGTTCGACCCGCGCGAACCCTGCGCCAAGGTGCTGGAACGCGACGATGTCCTTGGCAAGGTGATGCTGGCGTCCTGGGTCTACGGCTATCTGGCGGCGGCGCAGGGCGCGCAACGCCCCGTCGACACGGCCAATATCCGCGTGATGCTGCGCAACATCTCGAAGGCCTGCGCCACCAATGGCGAGCGTTCGGTGCTTTCGCTGGTGCAGGCCAGCCGCCCGGCCCCGGCCAGCCAGCCGGGCAGCCAGGCCGACGCGCGCGCGATGCTCGAACGTTTCCTGGCGCCGGATGCCGATATCGCGGCGCTGTCGCAGGTGCTGTTTCCCAGCGCAGCCGACGTGCGCGCGCTCTATCGCGACCCGCTGGCCAGCCAGATCGTGCGTGACCTGCTGCCCCGGTTCAAGCCCGGCGTTCGGTTTTCGCCCAAGCCCGGCCAGGACAGCCTGATCGTGGCGCATGCCACCACCGACCAGCTGATCGACGGCGACGCGGTGCTGCGCGACTTTCCCGGCGGCTACAAAGAGGTGCTGAGCTACATGAACCGCGGCATCCCGATCGTGCGCTTCAAGTTCGTCGAAAACGGCAAGACCACGGGGCTGGCCTTTGACGGTCTGGTCTTTGTGAACGGCCACTGGGTGCTGATCCCCAAACCCTGGCGCTATCTGGAATAGGGCCACACCCTCATTACGCCAGCCCCACCAGGCGGCGGATGTCGGCGGGGGTCGCGCCTTCGGCCCGGTATTTCGCGATGGCGCGTGCATCGTCGCGCTTGGCCAGCCGCTTGCCGCTGTCGTCGCGGATCAGCCGGTGGTGGTGGTAGACCGGCACCGGCAGGCCCAGCAGCCCTTGCAGCAGGACGTGGATGAAGCTGGCCTCGAACAGATCTTCGCCGCGCACCACGGTATCGATGCCCTGCGCCGCGTCGTCGATGGTGACGGCCAGGTGGTAGGACGCCCCCCAGCCGGGGCGCGCCAGCACCACGTCGCCGACCTGTTCGCACATCCAAGCCGGATCCAGCCGGTGGCGGCCCCGGTGGGCGGGGCAGGTTTCGATGACCTCCGGCATTTCCTCAAGCCGCTCCAGCGCGCGCGCCATATTCAGGCGCAGCGCATCGCCCTCGCGCCGGTCCGCGCGCGCGCGGTGGCGGCAGGTGCCGGGATAGACCCGCCCGTCGGGGCCAAAGCGCGCGCCCCCTTCCTGCGGCGCGCCGGCGGCGGCTTCTATGTCGCGCCGCTTGCACGAACAGGGAAAAACCAGCCCCATGTCGCCAAGCCGGGCCAGGGCGGCGGCGTAGTCAGCCAGATGCTCTGACTGACGCCGAACCGGGGTGGGCCAGTCGAGCCCCAGCCAGTGCAGGTCGTCGAAAATCTGTTGTTCCCAGTGGCGCCGGGCGCGGCCCTGGTCGATGTCCTCGATGCGCAGCAGGAAGTCGCCGCCGGCGGCGCGCGCCATGTCATCGGCCAACAGCGCCGAATAGGCATGGCCCAGGTGCAGCGGGCCGGTTGGCGAAGGGGCGAAACGGGTGCGCATTCAACCGATTATGCCGATGCGCCACCGCTGGGCAAGGCGCCGTTTTCCTTCAAGGAAAACGGTCCGAAATCCTTGAAGGATTTCGCCGCCCTCAGACCGGCGATCGGTCCAGCCAATCCTGCCAGGCGGCCTTGGCCCGGTCGGTATAGGCCTTGTAGCGGTCGCGCCGCCCGCGCCGGCCGCCCTTGAGCCCCTCGACCGGGCGGAACAGGCCGAAGTTCACGTTCATCGGCTGGAATGTCCTGGCCTCGGCCCCGCCGGTGATGTGGTGGATGAGCGCGCCCATGGCGCTGTCGGGCGGCGGACCGGGCAGCGCATGGCCCAGAAGTTCCGCCGCCGCCAGCCGCCCCGCCAGAAGCCCCATCGCGGCGCTTTCCACATAGCCTTCGACCCCGGTGATCTGACCGGCAAAACGGATATGCGGACGGCTCAGCAGGCGCATCTGGTCGTCAAGCAGCGTCGGCGAATTGATGAAGGTGTTGCGGTGGATGCCGCCAAGGCGCGCGAAACGGGCATTCTCAAGACCGGGAATCATCCGGAAAACAGAGACTTGCGCGCCGTGCTTCATCTTGGTCTGAAAACCGACGATGTTATACAGCGTGCCCAGCTTGTTGTCGCGGCGCAGTTGCACCACCGCATAGGCCTTTTCGTCGGGCCGGTGCGCGTTAGTCAACCCCACCGGCTTCATCGGCCCGTGGCGCAGGGTTTCGCGGCCGCGCTCGGCCATCACCTCGATCGGCAGGCAGCCGTCGAAATACCCGGCGGTTTCGCCTTGGTGGAACTCGGTCTTTTCGGCGGCGAGAAGCGCGTCGATGAAGGCTTCGTATTGGTCGCGGTTCATCGGGCAGTTGATATAGGCGCGCTGCTGTTCCGGCGTGTCGCCCTTGTCGTAGCGCGACTGTTCCCAGGCCACGGTCATGTCGATGCTGTCGGCGTGCACGATCGGCGCGATGGCGTCGAAAAACGCCAGGCTGTCCTGGCCCGCCTCGGCGGCGATCGCGCGCCCAAGCCGGTCCGATGTCAGCGGCCCGGTGGCGAATATCCAGTGGCCCTCATCGGGCAGATCGGTGATTTCGCGGGTGTCGAGCGTCACCTTCGGGTGCGCCAGCAGGCGCCGGGTGACGCCCTGGGAAAAGGCTTCGCGGTCCACTGCCAGCGCGCCACCCGCCGGCAGCGCGTGGGCATCGGCCATTTCCATGATCAACCCGCCCGCGGCGCGCATTTCCCAGTGCAGCAGCCCGACCGCGTTCTGTTCGTCGTCGTCGGACCGCAGCGAGTTCGAACAGACCATTTCCGCCAGGTTGCCGGTCTTGTGGGCGAAGGTGGCGACCTTGGGGCGCATTTCGTGGATCACCACGTTCACGCCCATGTTCGCGGCCTGCCAGGCGGCTTCGCTACCGGCCATGCCGCCGCCGACGATGTGTAGGGTCTTGTCCATGGCCGCCATGTAGGGCATCGGCCGCCGATTGGAAAGAGACAGCAGCGCAATCCAGCGACCAAGCGGCCGCACCGGGCCGCAGGCATCGGCCGGCCCGGTCGGGACAGCGCCCGGGCAGAAGCGTTCAGGAGGCGTTCAGGATGCGATCACGTCGTCGACAAAGATGTTTTCACCGCCCGCCGCCTGCGCGGCCACAAGGCGGCTCGCGCCGGGGGTGTCGCGCCCGTCGCGGCCCAGGCTCAGCACCTCGGCGCCGGTTTCGGACGTCATCCTGGCCGGAACGGTCGGCACGCTCGGGGCCTGTGCCGTCGCGGCGGCAGCCACGGCGACCTTGGCCGCATCTTTTGCAGGCCGGACCGGCGCAGGCGTCGCCACGCGGCGCGGCACCACCGCCGCCCCCGGCACGATGCGGCGCGCCCGCGGCGTGCGGCGGATCATCTTGCGCCGCGCGGTCGAGCGCGGCGTCGATTGCACATAGGTCAGCATCAGCGCCCCGATCAGCGTCAGGTCGCGCCAGAAATTCCCGGCCGAAATCGGCCCCTCGGCGGAAAAATTGACAATGTAGCTGGACCAGAAGGTCACCAGCCCCAGCAGTAGCGCCGCCGGGCGCAGCCAAAGCCCGGTCATCACCAGATAGGCCAGCGCAAAGATCACCGCCCTGCCCACCATGTCGGCCTGTTCGCCCGGCATCACCATCGAAAACAGCGGCGTGGCGCTGGTCCCCGACACCAGCCCGATCGACACGCCCACGAAATACGAGGCAATCAGAACGCGGATCAGGTTCTGGCCCGACTGGCCAAGGTTTTCCTGCGGCTTGTTTCCGGCGGCAGCCATGATGCATGTCCCTTTTGCAGGGGCCCCGACGCCAAAGGCGCTTTTGCCAAGGCGGGCCGGAACCCAAGTCGAAACAAATTGTTTCAAATGCACTTAAGTGGCGGACAGGGGCATTTCTGAGATCATGTCGTGATCATTCGGGGCCCGGAATACGGCAAAATTCGGAATTGTCGCCCGAACGGCAACAATCCCATGGCTGGCCGTGGTTTGTTCCGGGCCATCCCCGGCCCCCCGAGCCCAGCGCAGCCGCGCCGGTCGCGGGCGGTCCAAGGGTCAGGCGGTGTCGGCTGACGTATCGGCGGTTTGCGCGGTATTGGCGGTTTCGTCGGCGTCTTCGGCTTCGGATTCGGCGATCCGGGCCACGGAAACCACGATTTCGCCCTTGGCGGTGTCAAACACCCGCACCCCGCCGGCGCTGCGCGAGCGGAAGGAAATGTCGCGCACCGGGCACCGGATCGACTGACCCTTCGAGGTCGCCAGCATGATCTGGTCGTCCATCTCCACCGGGAACGAGGCCACAAGCCGCCCGCCCCGCATCGCCCGGTCCATCGCTGCGACCCCCATGCCGCCACGCCCGCGCAACGGGTAATCGTGGCTCGAACTCAGCTTGCCGGATCCGCTTTCTGTAATGGTTACAATAAGATCCTCGGCGTCCTTCATCTCGGCAAAGCGTTCGGGCGACAGCGCCATGTCGGCGACGGTTTCTTCGTCTTCGCCCGCGGCTTCGTCACCGGCGCCGGCCAGCGCGCGGCGCATCTTCAGATAGGCGGCGCGTTCTTCCGGCGTCGCCTCGAAATGGCGGATCACCGACATCGACACCACCTTGTCATCCTCGCCCAGCCGGATGCCGCGCACCCCGGTGCTGTCGCGGCCCTTGAAGACGCGCACATCGGTGCAGCGGAACCGGATCGCCCGGCCCGATGCGGTGACCAGCATCACGTCATCCTGCTCGGTGCAGATGCGCGCATTCACCAGCTGCACGCCCTCGGGCAGCTTCATGGCGATCTTGCCGTTGGATTTGACATTGGTGAAATCCGAAAGCGCATTGCGGCGCACATCGCCCGCGGTGGTGGCAAAGAAGATCTGCAGCTTGTCCCAGTCTTCTTCGGGCGCATCCACCGGCATGATCGCGGCGATCGACACGCCGGGCGGGATCGGCAGGATATTGACGATCGCCTTGCCCTTGGCCGTGCGCCCGCCCTGGGGCAGCCGCCAGGTCTTGAGCTTGTAGACCATCCCGTCGGTGGTTAAGAACAGCAGTTGCGTGTGGGTATTGGCGACAAAGAGCGTGGTGACCACGTCCTCTTCCTTGGTGGACATGCCGCTCAGCCCCTTGCCGCCGCGTTTCTGGGCGCGGAATTCGGCCAGCGGGGTGCGCTTGATCCACCCGGCCGAGGTCACGGTGACCACCATGTCTTCGCGTTCGATCAGGTCTTCGTCGTCCATGTCGCCGGACCAGTCGACGATCTCGGTGCGCCGCGGCACCGCGAACTGGTCGCGCACCTCGCGCAGCTCGTCGGAAATGATCGCCATGATCCGTTCGCGCGAACGCAGGATTTCCAAGTAATCCCGGATACTTGCCGCCAGTTGTTGAAGTTCGTCGGTGACTTCGCGAACCCCCATCGCGGTCAACCGCTGCAAGCGCAGCTCGAGGATCGCGCGGGCCTGGGTTTCGCTCAGGTTATAGGTGCCGTCGTCGTTCATCTTGTGGCTTGGATCGTCGATCAGCTGGATGTATTCGGCGATGTCGCGCGCCGGCCAGCGCCGCTCCATCAGCCGCTGCCGCGCTTCGGCCGGGTCGGCCGAGGCGCGGATCGTCGCGACCACCTCGTCCACGTTGGTCACCGCCACGGCAAGGCCGCACAGCACATGGCTGCGTTCGCGCGCCTTGCGCAGGTCGAAGGCGGTGCGCCGGGCCACGACTTCTTCGCGGAAGGCTATGAAATGGGTCAGGAAATCGCGCAAGGTCAACTGTTCGGGCCGGCCGCCGCTCAGCGCCAGCATGTTGCAGCCGAAACTGGTCTGCATCGGGGTAAAACGGAAAAGCTGGTTCAGCACCACCTCGGCGGTGGCGTCGCGTTTCAGTTCGATCACCACGCGGATACCGACCCGGTCGCTTTCGTCCTGCACGTGGCTGATGCCCTCGATGCGCTTTTCGCGCACCAGATCGGCGATCTTTTCGATCAGGCTGGCCTTGTTCACCTGGTAAGGAATTTCGTCGAGGATGATGGCGTAGCGGTCCTTGCGCACCTCCTCGATCCGGGTCTTGGCACGGATGATGACGCTGCCGCGCCCCTCCAGATAGGCCTTGCGCGCGCC
>JAJRUE010000247.1 GCA_024277955.1 Alphaproteobacteria bacterium
GGGGCGGCTGCAGCCGATCGTCAGCGAACGCAGTCTTGAGCTGGCCCGGGACCGGATCGAACAGGCGCGCGACCTGTGGCAGGGGAAGGCGCGATGGGAAATACTCGAAACCGGCGGGCTTGGCCCCTGGGCGCCGGCCAGCCCGCTGGGCCTGGTGGTGCACGAAACCCTGAGCGCGCGGCTGGACCCGCGCCGGGCCATCGCCGCGCTGCTGGCGGCGCTCGAAAGCCGCGGTGTCGTGGTGCGCGACGCCGCCGAGCCGCGTGGCGCGGTGGTCTGGGCGACCGGGGCAGCGGGGCTTGCGCAACTGTCCGAGGCTTTCGGGCGCGAACTGGGCAATGGCGTCAAGGGGCAGGCGGCGCTGCTGGCCCATGACGCAGGCCCGGACGCGCCACAGATCTATGCCGGCGGCGTGCACCTGGTGCCGCACGGCGATGGCACGGTGGCGGTCGGCTCGACCAGCGAACGGGACTTTGACGACGGATCGGCGGTGGACGAAAACCTGGACGCGGTGCTGGACAAGGCGTTTTCGGTCATCGAAGGGCTGCGCGACGCGCCGGTGGTCGCGCGCTGGGCCGGGGTTCGCCCGCGCGCGATCACCGGCGCGCCGCTGTTGGGGGCCTGGCCGGGGCGCGAAGGGCATTTCGTGGCCAACGGCGGGTTCAAGATCGGCTTTGGCGTGGCGCCGAAAGTTGGCGAGGTCATGGCTGCGCTGGTGCTGGACGGGACCGACCTTGTGCCGGCCGAGTTCAGCGTGGACGCGGCCGTTGCGCGATGAAACCTTGCCAGGAAATCTTGCCAGGCGGAGCGTCCGCGAGGCGGACGCACGTCTTTTTCCGGTCACCCCTGCCGGGGTGACGGCCGCCCCGTTCGCAGGGTAGTTTCAAAACCGT
The DNA here is from genome assembly GCA_024277955.1 of Alphaproteobacteria bacterium. Classification (GTDB taxonomy): domain Bacteria; phylum Pseudomonadota; class Alphaproteobacteria; order Rhodobacterales; family Rhodobacteraceae; genus JAJRUE01. Next base: position 894 of record JAJRUE010000247.1, read on the forward strand.
GATGGTGGGGATTGCGGGCGGGTCTTTACCCGGTGACGCCTTGCTGCCAATCAGGGGGTGAGAAGTTTGAAGCGGGGAAATCCATGAAGCGGCACGGTATGCGGCACGGCGGGCGGGTTCTGGTGGATCAGTTGAAGGCGTTTGGCGTCGAGCGGGTGTTTTCGGTGCCCGGCGAAAGCTTTTTGGCGGTGCTCGACGGGTTGTGCGGCTCGGGGATCGAAAACGTGGTGTGCCGGCACGAAGGCGGCGCCGCGATGATGGCCGAGGCCGCGGGCAAGATGACCGGCCGTCCCGGCGTGGTGTTCGTGACCCGCGGCCCGGGTGCGACCAACGCCAGTTCGGCGATTCACGTTGCGCGCCAGGATTCGACGCCGCTGGTGATGTTCGTGGGCCAGATCGCGCGGGCGCACCGCGATCGCGAGGCGTTTCAGGAGCTGAACTACCGGGCGGTGTTCGGGTCCATGGCCAAGTGGGTGGCCGAGGTGGATCAGTCCGACCGGCTGCCGGAATATGTGGCGCGCGCGTTCCGCGTGGCGCAGTCCGGGCGGCCGGGGCCGGTGGTGCTGGCGCTGCCCGAAGACATGCTGAGCGCCGCTTGCGAGGCGCCGTTGATCCCGGCCCCCCCGGTGGCCGGATCGGCTGTCACGCCGGCGCAGGTGGCCGAGGTGATGGACCGCCTGTCGCGCGCCGCGCGTCCGCTGGTGGTGGTGGGCGGGTCGGGCTGGAGCTCGCAGGCGGCGGCGGATCTCGAACGGTTCGCGGCGGCGCATGATCTGCCGGTCGCGGTCACCTTTCGGCGGCAGGATTACATGGACAATGGCGCAGCGCGGTATGTTGGCGATCTGGGGGTCGGGATGAACCCCAAGCTGGCGGCGCGGCTGCAGGCGGCGGACTGCCTGTTGCTGCTGGGCACGCGCTTTGGCGATGTGCCGACGGGCGGCTATGCGCTGGTGCCGCCCGAAGCGGCGGGCAAGCAGATCATCCATGTGCATCCCGACCCGGACCTGCCGGGCAGCTGGCTGCGCACCGATCTTGCGATCTGCGCGCGCGCGCCCGACATGCTGGGCGCGCTTTGCGGGGCCAACGCGCCGGGTGATGCGCCCTGGGCCGAGTGGCGACGCGCGGCGCGGGTGGAATACGAGGCCTGGCAGGATCCGGTGGACACCCCCGGCGCCGTCAAGATGGAAGCGGTCGTGCGCTGGCTGTCCGACACCCTGCCCGATGATGCGATCGTCACCAATGGCGCCGGGAATTACGCGGCCTTCTTGCACCGGTATTTCCGCTTCAAGCAGCACGGGACGCAGCTTGCGCCGACCTCGGGCAGCATGGGCTATGGCTTTCCGGCGGCGGTTTCGGCGGCGCTGCAGCACCCCGGTCGCACCGTGGTCTGCATGGCCGGCGACGGCGATTTCCAGATGACGCTGAACGAGATGTCCACCGCGGTGCAGCATGGCGCGGTGCCCATCGTGATCGTCGCCAACAACGGGCGCTACGGCACCATCCGCATGCATCAGGAACGCAACTTTCCGGGCCGCACCAGCGGCACCGACCTGGCCAACCCGGATTTCGCGGCCCTGGCGCGGGCCTATGGCGGACATGGCGAAGTGGTTGAAAACGGGGCGGATTTCCCAGACGCCTTTGCCCGGGCGAAGGCGGCCGGGACGGTTGCGGTGATCGAGTTGCGGCTGGATGGCGAAGCGCTGAGCACTTCGCTGACGCTCAGCCAGGCGCGGGCCTTGGGCGAGACCGGGACGTAGCGCGGGGCAAGGCATTTGCAAATGCCTTGCAAATCGGTTTTCAACCGATTTGGCCCCCGGTTTCGGCGCGCAGCAGTTCCATCAGTTCGCGCAGGGTCTTTTCGGTGCGTTCGCTGATCAGCCGCCCGCGCGCGTCAAAGGCATTGCGGGCGTCGGCGACCAATACCTCGGGGCCGGTCAGAAGCCGCGGGCGAAACGGGTTCAGCGCCAGCCGCAGCGAGCTTTGGGCGCGCTCGCCGCCCGAGCGCCCCGCCGCCGCCGACATGATGGCGACGGGCTTGCCCCGCCAGGGGCTGCCCCTGGTGCGGCTGACCCAATCCAGCGCATTCTTCAGCACGCCCGACAGCGCCTTGTTGTATTCCGGGGTCGAGACCGCCACCGCGTCGGCCGCGGCGATCTGATCGGCAAGCGTCTGCACCTCGGGCGGGATGCCTTCGGCGCCTTCCAGATCGCTGTCGTAAAGCGGCAGGCGCAGGTCGGCCACCACCAGGGTTTCGGGGGCGAACAGCCGCGCCGCCTCGGCCAGCAGCAGCCGGTTGGTCGAGCCTTGGCGCAGGGCACCTGCGATGGTCAGCAGCGTGAGCGCCACCGTCAGTATTCCACCCCGATCTGGGCCTTGATGCCCGAGCGGAACGGGTGCTTGACCAGTTCCATTTCCGTCACCAGGTCGGCGGCCTCGATCAGGTCGGCGTGCGCGTTGCGCCCGGTCAGCACCACGTGGGTCATTTCCGGTTTTTCCTCTTGCAGGAACTTTACCACCTCGGCGATCGGCACGTAGTCATAGCGGATGGCGATGTTGATTTCGTCCAGCAGCACCATCCTGTTGGCGGGATCGCGGATCAGTTCCCTGGCCTTTTCCCAGGCGGCCAGGGCCATTTCGGTGTCGCGGGTCCGGTCCTGGGTTTCCCAGGTAAAGCCTTCGCCCATGGTGTGAAAGGCGCATTTGTCGGGGAATTTTTCCAGGATCAGGTCACGCTCGCCGGTGGACATGCCGCCCTTGATGAACTGCACCACGGCGCATTGCATGTCATGGGCGATGCAGCGAAAGATCATGCCGAAAGCGGCGGTGGATTTGCCCTTGCCCTTGCCGGTGTGGACGATGATCAGGCCCTTTTCGGCGGTCTTGGTGGCCATGATCTTGTCGCGGGCGGCCTTTTTCTTGGCCATCTTCATCGCGTGGCGGTCGGTGTCGTCGCTCATCGGTGGTCCTCCTGTCGCGGGGGCGAACTTTGCGACCGGCGCGCCATGATTGCAAGGGGCGTTAGGGAAGATTTAACCACGATGCGGGACGCTCGGCGGCATGTGGTATCGTGCGCCCTTGATCGCCCTTCTGCTGGTTCTGGCCGGCTGCGACAGCCCTTCGTCCGAGATGTGGGGCGGCGCGATGCGCGAGGTTTCGGTGGATGGCAGCCGGTTCCGGGTGTTCATGAAGCCGGGCGGTTACCGGGTCGAAGCGCACCGGGTTTCGGTGGAGATGCTGCCAAGCAAGGTCGAAACATTTGCGCGCGCCTACCGGGCGATCGAACTGGCGACAGGGTGCAAGGTGGTCGCCGGGTCGCTGGGCGGCGACCGGGCGATCGTCACGGCGCGGGTGAATTGCAAGCTGCCGGCGGGCGGGCGGTAAGGGCAGGCGCCTCCGGCGGGAGTATTTTGGCAAAGAAGAAACCCGAGATGGTTTTGCGTCGTGTCAGCTTTCCGGGGCAAAGCCCGCGTGGCGGGGCAGGTCGTCGGCCAGGACCAGCCAGGGCAGGTGTTCGGCGTAATGGACGTGGAAGGTCGGCCGGAAGCTGGCCGGATCGGCAAGCGTGGCGGCGTAGAGGTGGATTTCGCCGGCGTAGCGGTCGGCCTGAAACGCCATCGGGGTGCCGCAGGTGGGGCAGAAGCTGCGGGTCACGCCGGGGGAGGAGGCGTAGGTTTTCGGTCTTGCCCCGGTCCATTGGAAGCGGTCCAGCGGGATGCCGAGGAAGGTGGTGACGGGGGATGCGGTCTGGCGGCGGCAGCTTTCGCAATGGCAGTGGCAGGCCCAGGTTTCCGGGCCTTCGATCTCGTAGGTCACGGCGCCGCAAAGGCAGTGGCCTTCTCTGGTCAGGCTGGCCATGGGATAACCTCCAGTTCCGGCCAGATCGCCTTTTGGCGGGCGGCCTTGGTTTCGTGGGTTTTACGGTTGTCTTGATCGGGGTTGGGCGTGAGGCGGAACGAAAAGATGTCGTCCAGCCCGAAGGGGGCGTAGAGCGTGAAACTGTCGTCTGCTTCCAGGCGCAACCCGACGCAATGGGTGCGGCAGGCAAAGCGGTCGATGGCGTCGCGGCTGTTGGCGAACGGCGGGCAGGGGGTGCCAAAATGTTGTTCGAACCACAGGTGCACCCGCGCCTGGTTGCGGATTTCCACCGGCGGGTTGTCTGCGAAAAGCGGTGTGGCGCGCTTGATGATGCGGTCTTCGGCCGCGTAACTGGTGTCGGGGTCGAAGTAGAACAGGTCGATATCGTTGACGCCGTGCATGTCGGGCCGACCGGTGAGGTGGTTCCAGACCTGCTGGTAGATCGCGCCCGAGACGATCCACCAATCGGGCAGATCAAGGGCGCGCGCGGTGCGAAAGGCGGCCATCAGCGCCGGGCTGGCGCGGGTGATTTCCAGCAGGGCCGCGCGCTGGGCCGCGGCGGGCTGGCGGGCGTGGCGCAGGTGGGTCATCGCGGGTTGCCCCCTGCATTGCCCCCTGTCGAAAGGGGCGGCCCTTCGCCGGCGACGGGTTTGCGAAAGCAGATGACGGCGCCATCGGTGGCCTGTTTGCGAAAGCCCAGGTGCTGGAACAGGCGGTGAAGTTCGACCAGTTCGCGGCCCGTATCCAGCGTGAGGTGGGAACAGCCCTGCCGGCGGGCTTCCTGTTCGGCCGCGTTCATCAGGGCGCGCACAAGCCCGGAGCCTCGATGAGCCGACTCCACGCTGAGCCAGCCCAGATACAGCGCATCGCCGAAATCCCGTGACGGGCGGGTGAACAGGCAGGCGATGGGGGTTTCGGCCTGTTCCACCAGCCAGGCGGCGTCGCGACCTGCGGCGGCTTCGAGGTCTTCGGGGGTGAGTTTCATCGCCTGCGCCGGGTGGCCCAGAAGCGGGGTCATGTAGGCAAAGGAGCGGTGGATCAGGGCCGCGACCGCCGGCCAGCGGGGATAGTGCGGCGGGGCGCGGAAAACAGTCACAGCAGGCCCCGGATCAGGGTGCGGGCCGAGTTCGATCTGGGCACCCAGAGCCCGCGCTCGATCGCCTCTTGCAGCCGCTCGGCGATCTCTCGAAGCGCCGGGGCGTTGTGCTCGGCGATGAAGTGCCGTGTGTCCTCGTCTTCCAGGAAGGCCGCATGCACCATGTCGAAATGGTGCGATTTAACCGCGCCGGTGGTGGCGGCAAAGGCGAACATGTAGTCCACCGTGGCGGCGATCTCGAAAGCGCCCTTGTAGCCGTGGCGCTTGACGCCGGCGATCCACTTCGGGTTGGTGACGCGGGAACGCACCACCCGGCCGATCTCGTCTTCCAGCGTGCGGATGACGGGGCGTTCGGGGCGCGAATGGTCGTTGTGGTAGACGGGGCGGTCGCGGCCCTGCAGCGTGGCGACGGCGGCGGCCGCGCCGCCCTCGAACTGGTAGTAGTCGTCGCTGTCCAGCAGGTCGTGTTCGCGGTTGTCCTGGTTCTGGACGATGGCCTCGACCTGGCCCAGCCGGGTTTCAAACGCGGCGCGGGCGCGGGTGCCTTCGCTGCCGGCGCCATAGGCGTAGCCGCCCCATTCCAGGTAGGCCTCGGCCAGGTCGGCCTTGTCGGCCCAGAGGCGCTCGTCGATCATCGCCTGCAGCCCGGCGCCATAGGCCCCCGGTTTCGAGCCGAAGACGCGGTGCTGGCCCTCGGCGCCCTCGGTGCGGGCGCGGGCGGCGGCGGGGTTGATGTCGTCGGGCTCATTCAGCGCCATGACCGCGCGGGCGGCGCTGTCGAAAAGCGCGATCAGCTGCGGGAAGGCATCGCGGAAAAAGCCCGAGATGCGCAGGGTGACATCGACGCGCGGCCGGCCGAGCGCGGTGTGGGGGATGATCTCGAACCCGGTGACGCGGCGGTTGGCGGCGTCCCATTGCGGCTTGACGCCCATCAGCGCCAGCGCCTGGGCGATGTCGTCGCCGCCGGTGCGCATGTTGGCGGTGCCCCAGGCGGTGATCAGCATGGCGCGCGGCCAGTCGCCGTGGCTTTGCAGGTGCTTTTCGATCAGCAGGCTGGCGGATTTCCAGCCCAGCGCCCAGGCGGTGGGGGTGGGCACCGCGCGCGCATCGACGCTGAAGAAGTTGCGCCCGGTGGGGAGCGTGTCGGGCCGGCCGCGCGTTGGCGCGCCGGACGGCCCCGGGGCGACGAACCGCCCGGCAAGGGCGGCAAGCAGCCCCGCCCCCTCGGCCGGGCCGCAGGCGGCGATGGTCGGGGCCAGGTGGTCGCGTGCGTAGGAAAGGACAGCGGCGGTGGCCGGCCCCGGCGTTTCGTTATCGGGCCGCAGGTTCGCGCCCGGCCCCGAGGGGGGGCGCATTTCGCGCCCGCCCTGGGGGGCGGGGTCGGGCGCGAACCGGATCGCGGGCGATCCGGTGGGGGGCACATCCATGCCATCATCCGTTTCCGATGGCCGGGTGCCGATGGCGTTTTCCAGAAGCTGCGCCGCAAACAGTTCCAGCCGCTCCACCGTGTCGCCGGTGCTGCGCCAGCGATCACCACAGACCGCCGCCAACGCCTCGGGCCGCGGCCCTTCCCAGGGCGCGGCCATGTCGCAATCCAGCGGATCGAAGCCAAGCCCGAAATCCTCCGCCAGCGCCCGCAGCAGCGAAGCGTTATGCCCCGCCCCATCGCCGCGCGGAATGCGCAAGAGCGCCAGCAGCAGATCGCGCGCCAGCCCCCCCTCGGGCGATTGCCCGAACACGTGCAGCCCGTCGCGGATCTGCGCCTCTTTCAACTCGCACAGATAGGCGTCCAGCCGGGCCAGGTCACTTTCCTCATCCTCGCCTGAAAGGCCCGCATCCTGGTCCAGCCCGGTCACCGAGGTCAGCGACAGGATCTCGCGGCGCAGATGGTTCAACCGGCGCGGGTCCACCCCGGCGGCCTCGTAATATTCGTCCACCAACGCTTCCAGATCGCGCATCGGCCCATAGCTTTCGGCGCGGGTGAGCGGCGGGGTCAGGTGGTCGATGATCACCGCCTGCGCCCGCCGCTTGGCCTGCGTCCCTTCGCCCGGATCGTTGACGATGAACGGGTAGATATGCGGCACCGGCCCCAGCACCGCCTCGGGCCAGCAGGAGGCCGACAGGCTGACGGCCTTGCCCGGCAGCCATTCCAGGTTGCCGTGCTTGCCCATGTGCACGATGGCGTCGGCCCGGTGCACATGCCGCAGCCAGAAATAGAACGCCAGGTAGTTGTGCGGCGGCACCAGGTCGGGCGAATGATAGGTGTCGGTCGGGTCGATGTTGTAACCCCGCGCGGGCTGGATGCCGACGGCCACATTGCCGAACTGCAGGACCGACAGCTTGAAGCGGCCGCAGTCCACTTCGCCCGGCTCGAAGAACGGATCCGCCTCGGGCGGGCCCCAGCGCTCTTCGATGGCGGCGCGCAGATCGTGCGGCAGCTGGCCGTAGGAAATCTGGTAATCCGACATCATCAGCTCCACCCCGCCCCGGCGCCGGGCGCGGTCGGTCAGCCAGTTGGTCGGGCCGTCCAGAATGGCCTGCATCAGCGCGTCGGAATCCTCGGGAATGCTGCGCAGCATGAACTCTTCGCTGCGCAGCATTTTCAGCACGTGCACGGTGGCCGCGGGGGTATCGAGCCCGACACCATTGGCCAGCCGCCCGTCCTTGTTCGGATAATTCGCCAGCACCAGCGCCACGCGCTTGTGGCCCGCGGGCGTGCGGCGCAGACGGGCCCAGGCGGCGGCGAGATCGGCGACGAAATCCACCCGGTCGCCGCGGGCGCGATAGGTGGCGATGGGGCACTGGGTGGCCTCGTCGAAGAACGCTTCGCCCTTGAAGGATATGGCGCGGCTCAGGATGCGCCCGTCTACCTCGGGCAGGGCCACGTTCATGGCGATATCGCGCGCCGACAGGCCGGACAGTCCGCTTTCCCATGCCTCTTCGGAAGAGGCCGACAGCACCACCTGGAACACCGGCGCGCCCTGGGCGCCGGGCGCGGCAAGGGGGTTCGATGCCCCCGCGCCGCGCCCCCCTTCGCCGAAGGAGCCGGTGGCAAAGGCGGTGGCGTTCAGGATCACATCGGGCGGGGTCTCGGCAAACAGCCCGTCCAGCGTCGCCGCTGAGACCGGATCCTTGAGCGAGGCGACGAAGACCGGCAGCGGGTTCAGAGAGCGCCGCAACAGCGCCCGGGTCAGCCGGTTGATCGGGTTCAGCCCCGCGCCCTGCACCAGCGCCCGGTAGAACACGATCGGCACCACCGGCGCGCCCGGCGTCCAGTTTTCCCGGGCGGTGGCCAGATCGGCCACGCCGGCGCCGGGCCAGTAGACGCCGGCGCGCAGCAAGGGCGCGGCAGGGGGCGGTTTCTCGGTGCCTTCCAGCATGGCGCGACTGTAGGCCAGAAAGGCGCGCGCGTTGGCGGCGCCGCCTTCGACCAGGTAGGCCCAGAGCGCGTGATAATCCCGGTCGCTGACGGTGGAAA
>JAJRUE010000248.1 GCA_024277955.1 Alphaproteobacteria bacterium
CGAGGTGGCGTCAAGCGCGCAGATGTCGATCCGCTACGAACAGGGGGTGCAGTGGCGCAGCTGGCGCGATGCGATTGCCGTGGCCGAGGGGCGCGGCATCAACCGGCAGATCCGCCGGGCCTATTGCTTTATCGCCTCGCGCTACCGCACCGGCGACCGGATCTTTCTGCTGGGCTATTCGCGCGGCGCCTATGCGGTGCGCTCGCTGGCCGGGGTGATCGACCGGGTCGGCCTGCTGCGCGCCGAGTTCGCGACCGAGCGCAACATTCGCCAGGTCTACCGCCACTACCAGACCGGCCCCGATACCGCCAACGCGCGTGCCTTCAAGGAAAACTACTGCCACCCCGGCACGGTCGAGATCGAGATGGTCGGCGTCTGGGACACGGTCAAGGCGCTGGGCAACCGGCTGCCGGTGATGTGGCGCTATTCGCAGCCGCGCTACGCCTTTCACACGACACGGCTGGGCGCCAGTATCCGGCACGGGTTTCATGCGCTGGCGATCGACGAGACCCGCGAAACCTACGCCCCGGTGCTGTGGCGCACCGACCCGGCATGGCCGGGGGTGCTGGAACAGGTCTGGTTTCGCGGCGCGCATGGCGATATCGGCGGCCAGCTGGGCGGTTTCGAAGCGGCGCGGCCCCTGTCCAACATTCCGCTGGTCTGGATGATGGAGAAGCTCGAGGGTTGCGGCGTGTGCCTGCCCGACGGCTGGCAGGCCCGGTTCCCGCAGGATGTGAACGCGCCTTCGGTGGGCACGTTCAGCGGCTGGGGCAAACTGTTCATCATCCGCAGGCGCCGGGTGATCGGGCGCGATCCGTCGGAAAGCATCCACCCGTCCGTGGCCCGGTATCACGGCAAGCTGACAGCGCAGATGGTGGCGGGGAACTAGGTAACCCCGGGCCACTGGCGCAATCGCTGCGAAAGCTCAGGGGGGTGGCGCGTGCAGGGCACAAAGGCCCCGCCCACAACGTCTTCTGTCCAAAATATCCCCGCCGGAGGCACCGCCGGGCCACCGGCCCGGCAAAACCATAATCTTCGGGCCGCAAGGCCCGCCCGCCAGATGGCAGCCCCCTGGTTGCCTGAATCCACCGCACCGCCGGATCGCCTGCGATCCGGTTCGCGCCCGATTGCCCGTCACAGAGATTCCGGTTCCACCCCAACAAGGTCCAAACCCGATCAACCTGCACCGCACCGGCCTGGCCGAACTGGGCTGAGGCAGGCTGTCAGACCGGGGCGGGGCGAAAACGGCCGGACCCGGAACCGGCCCCCGCGCGCGGGGGCCCAAAACGGTTGGCAAACCGTTTTGCCAAGGCGTTTGCAAACGCCTTGCGCCGTCGCGCCCGGGCGGAGCTGTCAGGCCACGTTTTCCAGCGCCGCTTCGGGGGCCAGCCCCAGGGCATGCACCACGTCGCGGGTCAGTTGCGGCTTGTTCAGGGTGTAGAAATGCAGATCCTCGACCCCGCCGTCGATCAGGTCGGTGCACAGCTCGGTGCACAGCGCGGTGGCCAGCAGGTCGTGGCGGTCGTCGCGTTTGGCGGCGGCGAAGGCGTCGCTCAGCCAGGCCGGCACGGTGGTGCCGCAGCGTTCGGCGAACGCGCGCACCCCGTCGAAATTCTCGATCGGCAGGATGCCGGGGATGATCGGAGCGTCGATCCCGGCACGCAGGCAGCGGTCGCGGAACCGGAAAAACGTGTCGGCCTCGAAAAAGAACTGGGTGATCGCCGAAGACGCGCCCGCGTCGATCTTGCGCTTCAGCCAGTCCACGTCGGCCTGATCGTCGGCGGCTTCCGGGTGGCGGTCGGGATAGGCGCCGACGCGGATGTTGAACTTGCCGGTATCGGCCAGCGCCTCGATCAGATCGATGGACGAGGCAAAGCCCTCCGGGTGCGGCACGAACGTGCCGGCGCCGGCGGGCGGATCGCCGCGCAGTGCCACGATTTCGCGCACGCCCGCGGCGGCATAGTCCTGGGCGATGGCAAGGGTTTCTTCGCGGCTGGCATCGACGCAGGTCAGGTGCGCCGCCACGTTCAGCCCATAGTTCTTGCCGATCGTCGTCACCGCTTCGTGGGTCAGCTTGCGCGTGGTGCCGCCGGCGCCGTAGGTCACCGATACGAAGCTGGGTTCAAGCGGCGCGAGCGTGCGCACCGTGTCCCACAGCCGGAACGACGCGGGCAGCGATTTGGGAGGGAAAAACTCGAACGAAATACGGGCGGCGGCCATGATCCTGATCCTTTGTGGTCCCCCCTTGTGCCAGATCGCCCCATGTGAGACAAATTCATAATACTCATCAACATAATGAATCGCACGCACATGCATCTGGAACTGAGGCACCTGAGAACCATCAAGGCGATCCACGAAGCCGGCGGGCTGGCGCGCGCCGCCGATCAGCTGAACATCACCCAGTCGGCGCTGTCGCATCAGGTCAAGGGACTCGAGGACCAGGCCGGGCTGGAACTGTTCGTGCGCCGCACCAAGCCGCTGAAACTGTCGGCGGCGGGGATGAAGCTGCTGCGGCTGGCCGAGCGCGTGCTGCCCGAGGTCGCGGCGCTTCAGGAGGAGTTTCGCAACCTGCGCTCGGGCAAGTCCGGCCGGCTGCACATCGCCATCGAGTGCCACGCCTGTTTCGAATGGCTGTTCCCGGTGCTGGAGGCGTTCCGCAAGGCCTGGCCCGATGTCGATGTGGACATCCGCCCCGGCCTGGCCTTTGGCGCGCTCGAGGCCCTGCAGCGCGAAGAGGTGGACCTGGTGATTTCCTCGGACCCGGAAACGCTGGACGGGGTGACCTTTTCGCCGCTGTTCGACTATGAACCGGTCTTTGTCGCCGCGGCCCAGCACCCGGCGGCGGAAAAGGCCTTTGTCACGGCGGAGGATTTTCGCGACCAGGTGCTGATCACCTACCCGGTGGAGCGCGCCCGGCTGGATGTGTTCAGCCAGCTGCTGACGCCGGCCAAGGTCGAACCGCGCGCCATCCGACAGGTGGAACTGACCGCGGTGATCCTGCTGCTGGTGGCCTCGAACCGCGGCGTTTCGGTGCTGCCCGACTGGGTGCTGCGCGAAGTGCGCTACCATTCCGACTATATTACCCGCCCGATCACCGAAACCGGGCTGACGCGCCGGCTTTACGCGGCGGTGCGCAGCGATGAGGCGACCCAGCCCTTCATGGCGCATTTCCTGCGCCTGGCGCGCACCGAGCCGGTCAAGCTGCAACGGCAGGATCCGCCGGCCCCCGCCTGATCGACCGCGACAGGCACCTGCACCGCCAAACAGCCACGTCCCCGGATCGGCTTCGATCCGGTTCGCGCCCGACCCCGCCCCGTCGCACCTCTGGCGCGCTTCCAGCGCAATGGCGGGCGCGAAATGTTCGCCAGTTGCACCAGCTGTGGCCTCATCTTCTGAACGCGGCGGCGTGCCGGACGCCACCGCGCCCCCCCTCGGGCTCGGGCGCGAACCTGCCCCTGCGCCGGGGGGCGACGAAACCGGGCCCGATGCCCGGCGCACCGCCGTGCCGCCGGGGGCTTGGCAAGCGCCGGGCAGGGGACTATACGCCCCCCTTGACCCAAAGGAGTGGACGACATGCAGGGCAGCGCCAATCTCAACATCATGATCAAGGCGGCACGGCTTGCGGGGCGATCGCTGGTCAAGGATTTCCGCGAGGTGGAAAACCTGCAGGTGTCGATGAAGGGCGCGGGCGATTTCGTCAGCCGCGCCGACATGGCCGCCGAGCGCATCATCAAGGAAGAGCTGATGGGCGCGCGCAAGAACTACGGCTGGGTGGGCGAGGAAAGCGATGCCGAACAGGGCGAAGACCCGACCCGGCGCTGGATCGTGGACCCGCTGGACGGCACCACCAATTTCCTGCACGGGCTGCCGCACTGGGCGGTGTCGATCGCGCTCGAACACAAGGGTGAGGTTGTTGCCGCGGTGGTCTTCGATCCGGCCAAGGACGAAATGTTCGTCGCCGAAAAGGGCCAGGGCGCCTACATGAACGAAACCCGCATCCGCGCCTCGGCCCGCAGCCGGATGATCGAGGCGATCTTTGCCACCGGCCTGCCCTTTGGCGGGCGTTCGGACCTGCCCGACACCCTGCAGGATCTGGCCCGCATCCTGCCCAGCTGCGCCGGCGTGCGCCGCTGGGGCGCGGCGGCGCTGGATCTCGCCTATGTGGGCGCCGGGCGCTATGACGGGTTCTGGGAACGGCGGCTGCACAGCTGGGACATGGCCGCCGGTCTGCTGATCGCCCGCGAAGCCGGCGCCCTGGTGGAACCGCTGCGCCCGGGCGGCGATATCCTGGAAGATGGCGAGATCATCTGCGCCAACGAACGGATCTTCGAACAATTTGCCGCCACGATCCGGCAGGAATGATTCCCCACATTCGCCTAAAATTTATCGCAAATGGCAGGCGTAATGCTTGCCATGAAACAGCTGCCCAAAAAACTCCCGCTCACCCTCAAAGGGTTCCGCACCTCTGAACGCGGCGCCGTGACCGTGGACATGGTGCTTGTCATGAGCGCCGTGGTCACTCTCGGCCTTGGCGTGACAGGTCGCATCGCCGGCGGAACCACCAACTATGCCGACCGGACCTCGAGCTTTCTGTCGGCGCTCAGTCCAGGGTCCATGCTTGACGGAGACGGAACCGACGCCGGTTCGTTCGGCGACGACAGTTCGGACGACGGCACCGATGACGGCTCGGATGATGGGTCGGACAGCGCCGACGATGGGTCGGACAGCACGGATGACGGGTCCGATAGCGGCGATAGTGGCGATGGATCGGACAGCGGTTCGGACGACTCCAGCTCTGACAGCTCGGACGGCAGTTCGGACCACTCGGACGGGTCCAGCTCTGACGGCTCGGACGGCAGTTCGGACCACTCGGACGACTCCAGCTCGGACGGTTCAGACAGCAGCTCGGACCACTCGGACGGGTCCAGTTCGGACGGCTCTGACAGCAGTTCGGATCACTCGGACGACTCCAGCTCTGACGGCTCGGACGGCAGTTCGGACCACTCGGACGACTCCAGCTCGGACGGTTCAGACAGCAGCTCGGACCACTCGGACGGGTCCAGCTCGGACGGCTCTGACAGCAGTTCGGATCACTCGGACGACTCCAGCTCTGACGGCTCGGACAGCAGTTCGGACCACTCGGACGGGTCCAGCTCTGACGGCTCGGACGGCAGTTCGGACCACTCGGACGACTCCAGCTCGGACGGCTCTGACAGCAGTTCGGATGATTCCGGGAACCCCGGCAACGACTCTGACGTGGGTAGCGCCGGCGAAAGCCCCGATGGCGGGGACGGCTGGGGCAGCGGGTCCAAAGGCAAGAGCAGCTAGGCCTGGTCAGCGCCGCGCCGCCGGTCGAATCGCGGCGCGGACAAACCGGGGCATTCCCGACAAATTGGCGCCGCAAAGGTTGATCCGCGCGGCATCTTTGTGTCCGAATTGTGGCCGGCGTTCGCGCCCTATCCAAAATATCAAGCTTTTTCAGCAGCTTGGACGCCAGTTTGTTCGGGCGCGCCGGGATCAAAAGCCAATTCGGCGACATATTTTCGTCGCGGGCCTCCGACAAGATCATCGGTATGAAACTGCTGCCCAAAATCCCCCGCAAACTGCTTCCGTTCGTCGATGACGAAAGTGGCGTCGTAACCGTCGATTACACGGTGATCCTTGGCTCTGCGATCGGCTTGGGACTTGCCGTGACCGGACAGGTTGGAACATCCACGGTCAGCTTTACCCGGGATGTTTCCTGTTTCCTGGCCAGCATGGATGTGAATGCGACCCCGCCGGGGGTGACCGGCCTGGGCGGTTCGGAATCCGACTCCGACGGATCGGATGACGGGTCCGACGACGGGGACCATTCTTCGGACAGCGGCTCGGACGGAGACCATTCCTCGGACGACGGGTCGGACAGCGGGTCCGATGACGATCACTCTTCGGACAGCGGTTCAAGCGACGACCATTCCTCGGACAGCGGCTCTGACGACAGCCATTCGTCGGATGACGGGTCCGACGATGGGTCCGACGACAGCCATTCGGACGATGGGTCTGACGGTGACCATTCGGACGATGGGTCTGACGACAGCCATTCGGATGATGGTTCGGACGGGTCTTCGTCTGACGACCACGACTCGGGCGATGGTTCCGACGGTGATCATTCGGATGACGGGTCCGACGACAGCCATTCGGATGGTGAGGATTCCGACAGCGGCGACTCTGATCATGGCGATTCGGAAGACAGCGACCAGGAAGACGATGATCAGGAAAGCGGCGATTCGCACGACAGCGCCTCGGCCAGCCCCTCGGCCTGCGGGTCGCTGGGCGGCGGCGGCGGCAGCGTCTCGGCCAGCAACGACGGCCAGGACGGCGAGCACGATGGCGAAGACGACGGCGAAGATCACGGCGATGACGATGGCGAAGACGACGGCGATGACGGTGGTCAGACGCTGGGTCTGTTCCACGTGTGATGCCCCACGTGAGATGCCCC
>JAJRUE010000249.1 GCA_024277955.1 Alphaproteobacteria bacterium
AAAGGCGATGATCACCGTCTACCTGTGCGGGGTTTCGGTGGTGATCGCGTCGGTCATCGGCATTCCGCTGGGGGTGCTGGCGGCGGTGAACGCGCGCGCCGGCAAGGTGATCGGCGTGGTGATCGACACGCTGCAGACGCTTCCCAGTTTCGTCTACCTGATCCCGGTGGTGATGCTTTTCCGGATCGGAGACTTCACCGCCATGATCGCGATCGTCGCCTATGCGCTGGTGCCGGCGGTGCGCTACGCCGCCCACGGGGTGCGTTCGGTCAGCCCCGATCTGATCGAGGCGGGCGTTGTCGCCGGCTGCACCCGGCGTCAGCTTTTGTGGCGTATCCGCCTGCCGCTGGCGCTGCCGGAAATCCTGCTGGGGCTGAACCAGACCATCATGCTGGCGCTGTCGATGCTGGTGATCACCGCGCTGGTGGGCACCCGCGACCTGGGGCAGGAAGTCTATATCGCGCTTACCAAGGCCGATACCGGGCGCGGGATCGTCGCCGGGCTGGCGATTGCCTTTATCGCGATCATCGCCGACCGGATCATCAACGCCGGCGCCCGCAATGCCCGCATCCGCTTCGGGCTCGAGGAGGCTGCCCATGGTTGACACCCAAAGCTACGACCGCATCCGCGCCCTGCCGATCTGGCAAGGCACCATATCGGTGTCGCCGCTGACCGGCGGGCTGACCAACCGCAATTTCCTGGTAGAGGACGCCGCCGGCAGGTTCGTGGTGCGCCTGGGCGCCGACATTCCCGAACACCAGGTGATGCGCTTCAACGAACTGGCGGCCAGCCGGGCGGCGCATGCGGCCGGCCTGTCGCCGGCGGTGGTGCACGCCCAAAAGGGCATCACGGTGATCGAATATATCGAGGGCCGCGCCCTGACCCCCAAGGACATCCGCGCCCCGGAAATGCTGGCGCGCGTGGTCGCGATTGTGCGCCGCTGCCACCGCGACATGCCCCGCCACCTGCGCGGCCCGGCGCTGATCTTCTGGGTGTTCCACGTGCTGCGCGACTACGCCGCCACGCTGAACGAAGGCGACAGCCCGCATCGGGCGATGCTGCCCGACCTGCTGAAAACAGCCGAGACGCTGGAACGCGCCGCCGGGCCGTTTGACATCGTCTACGGCCACAACGATCTGCTGGCCGCCAACCTGCTGGACGACGGCGACCGGCTGTGGCTGATCGACTGGGATTACGCCGGGTTCAACACGCCGCTGTTCGACCTGGGCGGGCTGGCTTCGAACAACGAATTCGATGCCGCGCAGGAAGCCCGGCTGCTTGAACTCTACTTTGACACGCCGCCCGATGAAGCCCTGTGGCGCCGCTACCGGGCGATGAAATGCGCGTCACTCCTGCGCGAAACCATGTGGAGCATGGTGTCCGAAATCACCTCTGAACTGGATCAGGACTTTGCCGCCTACACGGCCGAAAACCTTGCCCGGTTCCGCACCGCCCTTGCCGATTTCCAGAACAGTTGAGGCCCGCCCATGAAAGACCTTCCCGCATCGGCCCAAGTCGTGATCATCGGCGGCGGCATCGTCGGCTGTTCCACCGCCTATCACCTGGCGCATCTGGGCATCGAATGCCTGCTGCTTGAACGCAAGAAGCTGACCTCGGGCACCACGTTCCACGCCGCGGGCCTGGTGGGGCAGTTGCGCAGCAATGCCAACATCACCCAGCTGCTGGGCTATTCGGTGGATCTCTACAACCGGATCGAAGAAGAAACCGGCCTGGGCACCGGCTGGAAGATGAACGGCGGGCTGCGCCTGGCCTGCACCGAAGAACGCTGGACCGAAGTGAAACGCCAGGCCACCACCGCCCACAGCTTTGGGCTGGAGATGGAACTGCTCAGCCCGTCGCAAGCCCGCGACCTGTGGCCGCTGATGCAGGTGGATGACGTGGTGGGGGCCGCCTTCATGCCCACCGACGGGCAGGCCAACCCCGCCGACATCACCCAGGCGCTGGCGAAAGGCGCGCGCATGAAGGGGGCGCAGATCCACGAGAATACCAAGGTCGTCGATCTGGAAATCGACAAGGGGATCATTCGCGCGGTCATCACCGATCGCGGCCGCGTCGCTTGCGAAAAACTGGTGCTGTGCGCCGGACAGTGGAGCCGCGACTTTGCCGCGCGCTTTGGCGTCAACGTGCCGCTGGTGTCGATGGAGCACCAATACATGGTGACCGAACCGATCCCCGGCGTCCCTGCCGACCTGCCGACGCTGCGCGACCCGGACCGGCTGACCTATTACAAGGAAGAGGTCGGCGGGCTGGTGATGGGCGGCTATGAACCCGACCCGATCCCCTGGGCGGTGGACGGTATCCCCAAGGGGTTCCACTACACGCTGCTCGACAGCAATTTCGACCATTTCGAACAGCTGATGGAACTGGCGCTGGGCCGCGTTCCGGCGCTGGAAACCGCCGGTGTGCGCACGCTTACCAACGGCCCCGAAAGCTTTACGCCCGACGGCAATTTCATCATCGGCGAGGCGCCCGAACTGCGCAATTTCTTTGTCGGCGCCGGGTTCAACGCCTTTGGCATCGCCGCCGGCGGCGGCGCGGGCATGGCGCTGGCCGAATGGGTAAAGGGGGGCGAGCCGCCCTTTGATCTGTGGGCCGCCGATATCCGCCGCTTCGGGCGTCCGCATTTCGACACCGACTGGGTGCGCACCCGCACCGTCGAAGCCTACGGGCGTCACTACGCGATGGCCTGGCCGCACGAGGAATATGCCTCGGGCCGGCCCTGCCGGAAATCGCCGCTGTATGACACGCTGGCGGCGCAGGGCGCGTGTTTCGGCGAAAAGCTGGGCTGGGAACGGCCCAACTGGTTTGCCGATCTTCCCGCCGGGCAAGAGCCGCGCGACATCCCCACCTTCGGGCGGCCCAACTGGTTCGACGCGGTGGCGCGCGAACACCGCGCGGTGCGCGAAACGGCGGCGCTGTTCGACCAGACCAGTTTCGCCAAGTTCGCGCTCAAGGGGCCGGACGCCGCCGCCGCGCTGAACTGGATCGCCGCCAATAACGTCGACCGTCCGGTGGGCGCGCTGGTCTACACCCAGATGCTGAACGCGCGCGGCGGGATCGAGTGCGACCTGACCGTAGTGCGCATCGCCGAGGATGAATTCTACATCGTCACCGGCACCGGCTTTGCCACCCATGACTTCGACTGGATCGCGCGCCACATCCCCGCCGGCATGAACTGCCAGCTGTTCGACATCACCTCGTCCAACGCGGTGCTGTCGCTGATGGGGCCGCGCGCGCGCGACATCCTGGCCGCCGTCACCCGCGCCGACGTGTCGAACGCGGCCTTTCCCTTTGCCACCGCCCGGCGGATCGGCATTGCCGGCTGTCCGGTGCTGGCGCTGCGGGTCACCTATGTGGGCGAACTCGGGTGGGAGCTGCACCTGCCGGTGGAATATGCCCAGACCGTCTACGGCGCGCTGATGCAGGCCGGCGCGGCGCATGGGCTGGTCAACGCCGGCTACCGCGCCATCGAAAGCTGCCGGCTGGAAAAAGGCTATCGCGCCTGGGGCTCCGACATCGGCCCCGACCACACCCCGGACGAGGCCGGGCTGGGCTGGGCGGTCAAGCTGCGCGCGAACGTTCCGTTCATGGGCCGCGAGGCCGTCGAAGCGCAGCGCCGCGACGGGGTGAAAAAGATGCTGGCCTGTTTCACGGTCGACGACCCTGAGGTGGTGCTTCTGGGCCGCGAAACCATCTACCGCGACGGCAAGCGGGTGGGCTGGCTGACCTCGGGCGGGTTCGGGCACTGGGTCGGCAAGCCGATCGGCTATGGCTATGTGCGCAACCCCGAAGGGGTGGACCGCGATTACCTGGCCCGCGGGGAATACGAACTGGAGGTCGCCAGCGAACGGGTGCCCTGCCGGGTGGAAATGGCGCCCCTGCACGACCCCGGCATGGCCCGGATCAAGGCCTGAAGCCAGGCGGTTTCGCGATGCGGGAAAACTGGTCGGAGTGAGAGGATTCGAACCTCCGGCCCCTGCCTCCCGAAGACAGTGCTCTACCAGGCTGAGCTACACTCCGACCGTGGCGTGCGGGATACTCTCACTTTTTTCGATTGGCAAGCCCAGTTTGCATTTCCGCAGCCCGCCGCCGCAATCCCGGCCCGAGACGACATTTTCGGCCGCCATCCGGTGAATTCTGTGGAACA
>JAJRUE010000028.1 GCA_024277955.1 Alphaproteobacteria bacterium
AGGGGCCGCAGGCATGGCCGCACCCGCCTATCTCAAAACCCGTTTCGGCGCGGACGAGGTGGTCACCACCCTGCTGCTGAACTTCATTATTTTGATTTTCCTGCAAATGATGCTCGAAGGCCCGCTGAAGGACCCGATGGGCATGGGCTGGCCCCAATCCGCCCCGATCCTTGACGAGGGCATGTTACCGCAACTGCTGCCACGGATGCGCGTGCACTGGGGGCTGATCCTCGCGCTGATCGCGGCGGTGATCTCCCACATTATGCTCGGACGCTCTGTCTGGGGCTTCAAGCTGCGCGCGGTCGGGGAAAATGCCGCCGCGGCGCTGCACGCCGGTATCGGCGTGCGCCGCACGATCATGAGCGCCGCGATTGTCTCCGGCGCGCTGGCCGGACTGGCGGGTGTAAGCGAGGTTGCCGGTCTCAAAGGTTACCTCACCGCCGACCTGTCGCCGGGTTTCGGCTATACCGGTATCGTCGTCGCTATGCTGGCCGGCCTGTCGCCGCTCGGCGTGGTGGCCGCTGCGCTGTTCATCGCCTCGGTTTTCGTTGGGGCCGACAGCATGAGCCGCGCCATCGGCGTGTCGAGCTACCTTGCCGACCTCGTGGTTTCCATGTCGCTGATCTCCGTGCTGATCGGCGGCTTTGTGGCGCGGTATAAAATCAGCTTCGGCAATCCCGCGAAGGGAGCCGCGTAATGGATATCCTGCAAATCCTGCTGACCGATACCTTTTGGGAGGCCGCGCTGCGCATCGCCACCCCGTTGATCTTCGGTGTTCTCGGCGCGCTGATCTGCGAACGGGCCGGAGTCCTCAATCTGGGGATCGAGGGGATTTTCGTCGCCGGAGCCATGGCCGGCTGGCTCGCCGTCTGGCTGGGCGCGGGGCTGTGGGGCGGCATCGTTGTCGCCATGCTCACCGGCGGGTTCTTCGGCCTGATCCACGCGATCCTGACCGTGCCGCTTGGTCTGTCGCAACATGTCTCCGGGCTGGGCGTGACCATGCTTGCCACCTCTGTCAGCTATTTCACCTATCGCACCGCCCTGCCGAACGTATCCTCCCCGCCGCGGATCGAGCCGTTCCGCCCGCTCGACATTCCCCTTCTGTCCGACATCCCGTTTCTCGGCCCCGTCCTGTTCCAGCAAACCGCGATGACATGGCTCGCCCTGTTCTTCGTGGCGCTGGTCTGGTGGGTGTTCAACCGCACCCCGCTCGGCGTGGCCCTGCGCGCGGTCGGGGACAATCCCGATGCGGTCGACGCGCAGGGGCTGTCGGTTTACGGGTTGCGCATCGGTGCGGTGGTGGCCGGATCAATGCTGATGGCGCTCGGCGGCGCTTTCCTTACCATGTCGGCCTTCGACGCTTTCTTTTTCGGCATGGTCAACGGGCGCGGCTGGATCAGCATCGCGCTGGTGATCTTTGCCAGCTGGCGGCCGGGCAAAGCTCTGCTCGGCGCATTGCTGTTTGGGGCCTTCGACGCTTTTCAGGTCCGCCTGCAAACCGAGGTTGGCGCCTTCATCCCGCCACAGATTTTCCTGATGGCCCCCTATGTTTTGTCCATCATCACCCTTGTGGTCGTGGCGCGTAGGGCCGATTATCCCCGTGCCCTGCTCAAACCCTGGTTCAAGGGCCAACGATAGGAGCCGCTCCATGTTCGACCTGATCCTGAAAAACGCCACCCTGCCCGACGGCCGCACGGGGCTGGACATCGCCTGTGCCCACGGTCGCATCGCCGCTGTGGAGCGCGATATTGCCGCCGAGGCACGAGTGGTGATCGACGCGAAGGGCCGCCTCGTCTCGCCGCCCTTTGTCGATCCGCATTTTCACATGGACGCCACCCTGTCGCTCGGCACGCCGCGCATGAACGTCTCCGGCACGCTGCTGGAGGGCATTGCCCTCTGGGGCGAGCTGAAACCGGTGCAGTCGGTTGACGACATTATTGAGCGCGCCCTCAGATATTGCGATCTGGCCGTGTCGATGGGCATCGGCGCGATCCGCAGCCACGTGGATGTCTGCGATGACGCGCTCAAAGGGGTGGAGGCCCTGCTGGAGGTTCGCAAACGGGTCGCGCCCTACCTCGACCTGCAACTGGTGGCCTTCCCGCAAGACGGCGTGTTCCGCGACCCGACGGCCGAGGCCAACCTGCTGCGCGCCCTCGATATGGGCGTGGACGTAGTCGGCGGCATCCCGCATTTCGAACGCACCATGCAGGATGGCGCCGCCTCCGTCACCCGCCTGTGCGAGATCGCGGCGGAGCGCGGCCTGATGGTCGATATGCACTGCGATGAAAGCGACGATCCCATGAGCCGCCATGTGGAAACACTGGCCTACGAGACCACGCGCCTTGGCCTGCAGGGCCGCGTGACCGGCTCGCACCTGACCTCGATGCACTCGATGGACAACTATTACGTTTCCAAGCTGATCCCGTTGATGGCGGAGGCTGGATTGCACGCCATCCCGAACCCGCTGATCAACATCATGTTGCAGGGCCGTCACGATACCTATCCGAAACGGCGCGGCCAGACCCGCGTGCCGGAGCTGCGCGCGGCCGGCATCACCGTCGGTTTCGGCTCCGACTGCGTCATGGACCCGTGGTATTCGCTGGGCCGCGCCGATATGCTCGATGTCGCCTCCATGGGGCTGCACGTCGGCCAGATGTCGAGCCGCGAGGATATGGCCTGGTGTTTCGAGGCGGTCACTACCAACTCCGCCAAAATCATGGGGCTGGAGAGCTACGGCCTGGAAACCGGAGATGCCGCCAACATGGTGCTGCTGCAAGCCAGCGACCCGATCGAGGCCATCCGCCTGCGCCCCGCCCGTCTGGCCGTGATCCGCGCCGGAGAGGTTATCGCCCGCACACCGGAAACGATCACCGCGCTTGATCTGCCCGACCGGCCGCAACGGCTCGACCCCGCCGACTATGCCCCTGTCGCCAAGACCTGACGTCGCGCGCCGCATCGGCAAATAGGTCATTTACCGGCCACGGGAACTATGCTCAATTGCCTGTAAACAGCGATTGGAGCGATCATGGAAAACCAGACGAAAACCGGCGGCAGGCTGCTGGTCGATTGTTTGAAAACGCAAGGCGTGCGGCGGATTTTCGGTGTGCCGGGCGAAAGCTACCTCGACGTGCTGAACGCGCTCTATGACGCGCCGGAAATCGAGCTGATCGGCAACCGGAACGAGGGCGGCGCCGCCTATATGGCCGCCGCGCACGGGCAGTTGACGGGCGAGCCGGGCATCTGTTTCGTCACCCGCGGCCCGGGGGCAACCAATGCCTCCATCGGGGTGCATACGGCGCAGCAAGGCTCAACGCCGATGATCCTGTTCGTCGGGCAGGTGGGCACCGATATGAAGGGGCGCGAGGCGTTTCAGGAAATCGATTATCGCGCCTATTTCGGCTCCGTCGCCAAATGGGTGACCGAGATCGACCGGATCGACCGCATCCCCGAAGTCATTGCCCGCGCCTTTTCAGTGGCTCTTACAGGACGACAGGGTCCGGTCGTGGTAGCCCTGCCCGAGGATATGCTGACCTCGACCACCAGTGCCGTTGCTGGCCCGAAAATAACGGTGGCCGAGGCCGCCCCCGCATCGCAGGATATTTCCGCCATCACCGACATTCTGTCCCGCGCGAAAAAACCGCTGGTAATCGTCGGCGGCGGAGGCTGGACGCCCGATGGCAAGGCCGATTTCCGGCGCTTTGTCGAGGCGAACCATCTCCCCGTAGTCTCCTCCTTCCGCCGTCAGGACATCCTCGACAACACGTCGCCCTGCTACATCGGCGATGCGGGTTTGGGCAAAACCAAAGCTGTGCAGGATGCGCTGAATGCGGCCGATGTGATCTTCGCTTTCAACATGCGTTTTGGCGAGAACACCACCGACGGCTACGAGCGTTTCAAGGTGCCGGACATGGCGGCGAAACTGATCCACGCCCATGCCTCGGCGGAGGAACTGAACAAGGTCTACACCGCCGACCTGCCGGTGATCTCCGGCCCGAACCGTCTGGCTGCCGCCTTGGCCGAGGTCAACATGCCGGTGGGCTGGGCCGACTACGCGACCGAAACGCGGGCCGCACACGAAGCCTCGCTTGTCACGCCGCCCCAGCCCGGCGATCTGGACATGGGGGTGGTGGTGCGCCACTTGCAAACCACGCTGCCAAAGGACGCGATCCTGACCAACGGCGCGGGGAATTTCGCCATCTGGCACAGCAAGTTTTTCCAGTACGGCGAGGACGCCCGCCTGCTGGCCCCGCAATCCGGTGCCATGGGCTACGGCCTGCCCGCCGCGATTGCCGCCAAGGCCGAACATCCTGACCGCACGGTGGTCTGCATCGCCGGAGACGGGGATTTCCAGATGAACTGTCAGGAACTCGGCACCGCCATGCAGCACGGCATCGCGCCGGTCGTTCTGGTGGTCAACAACGGCACCTATGGTACCATCCGCATGCATCAGGAACGCCGCTATCCCGAACGGGTCAGCTTTACCGACATCACCAACCCCGATTTTGTGGCGCTGGCGAAGGCGTATGATTTCCACGCCGAACGGGTGACGCAGACGGACGATTTCGCCGCCGCCTTCGCCCGCGCCAAGGCCAGCAAAACCGGCGCGGTGCTGGAACTGGTCGTCAGCCCCGAATCCCTGACCCCCGCACAGACGCTCAGCCAGATGCGGGCCAAAGCAAAGGAAACCCCATGACCGAATTCAACCGAATCCTGATCACCGGCGCCGCCGGCAGTCTTGGCACTGAGCTGCGCAAGGGCCTCAAACACCTGACGAAACACATGCGCCTTGTGGACCGTGTGGACATGGGCGAGGCCGCCGAGGGCGAGGAGCTGGTCATCTGCGACCTGTCCGACAAGGACGCCGCCATCGCCCTGACCAAAGACGTGGACATGATCCTGCATTTCGCCGGTGTACCGCGCGAACAAAGCTTTGACGAGATCATGTCCGACACCATCCCCGCCGCCTATCACATGTACGAAGGGGCGCGCCGGCACGGGGTCGGGCGGGTGATCTATGCCTCCTCCATCCACGCGGTCGGCATGGCCGAGGTGGAGACGGTGCCCGGCGTCCACGGCCGCCATCGCCCCGATACGTTTTACGGCATGACCAAGTGTTTTATCGAGGATCTGGGGTCGCTTTACTGGGACAAATGGGGGGTGGAATCGGTGAACCTGCGTATCTGTTCGTGCTTCCCCGAACCCGCCGACCGCCGCATGTTGTGGAGCTGGCTGTCCTTTGCCGACATGGTGCGGCTGGTCGAGGCATCGATGACCGCGCCACGGGCGGGGTTCTCGGTGATCTATGGCACCTCGGACAACGCCCGCATGGCCGTGTCGAACGCCGGAGCGGGGCATATCGGGTTCCGGCCGCTGGACAGTGCGGACAGCTACGCCGCGGAAATTCTGGCGAAAACCGAACGCGACGACCCGAACGAACGCGTGGCGCGGGTGGTCGGGGGCTGGTTCTCCAACTATCCCCATCCCGAAGATGAAAGCTGACGTTGTTATCTGCGGCGGCGCCATTATCGGCAGTGCCGTGGCATGGTTCCTGCGCGATCTGGAATTCGACGGCACTATAACGGTGGTGGAGCGCGACCCGACCTTCGCGCAGGCCTCCACCGCCCTGTCGGCCAGCGGTATCCGGCAACAGTTTTCCGACCCGCTCAACGTGGCGATCAGCCGTTTCGGGGTGGATTTCATCCGTGGCGCGCAAGACCGCTGGGGGCTGGATCTGAACCTGCGCGAAAACGGCTATCTGTATCTGGCGAACACGGATGCGGGGGCGGATGTGTTGCGGGCCAACCACACGGTGCAGGTCGCGGCGGGGGCGGATATTGCCCTGCTGGACGCGGTGGCGCTGGCGGCGCGTTTCCCGCATCTGGAGGTGGACGACATCACCCTTGCGGCGCTGGGCCGGACCGGCGAGGGCTGGTTTGACAACATGGGCCTGTTACAGGGTTTCCGGCGGGCAGAGGTTACGCGGCTGACCGATACGGTCACGGGGCTGCGGGTCGCGCGGGGCAAGGTGGCGGCGGTGCAACTGGCCTCGGGGGATGAAATCGCCTGCGGGGTGTTCGTCAACGCCGCCGGCCCTGCGGCGGCAGAGGTGGCGCGTATGGCGGGGCTGGATATTCCGGTAGAGCGACGCAAGCGCACGAATTTTCTGTTCGACTGTGCCAAACCGCCAGATGGCGCGCTGCCGCTGATGATCGACCCCTCCGGCGTTTGGGTGCGTCCCGAGGGCGGGCAGTTCCTGACCGGTTGCACCCCGCCGGCTGATCCTGCCGTGGCACCGGACGATTTCGACCCTCGCCATCAGGAATTCGAGGAAATCATCTGGCCCGCCCTTGCCGCGCGGTCGAAAAATTTCGAGGCGGTGAAGGTGACCCGTTTCTGGGCGGGGCAGTATGCCTATAACACGCTGGACCGGAACGCGGTGGTCGGGCCGCATCCCGAAGTGGCGAACTTCCTGTTCGCCAACGGTTTTTCCGGCCACGGGCTGCAACAGGCCCCCGCCGTCGGGCGTGCACTGGCGGAATGGATCGTAACGGGCGGCTATCGCAGTCTTGACCTTGCGCCGCTAGGGTATGAACGTATCGTTAACGGCCAACCCCTGACCGAAAGATGCGTGATATGAGCGCCCCCGCACGGTTTTATCAGGTGATCGACACCACTTGGCCCGCCGCTGAATACAGCGAAAGCGGCCCCTTCACCCTGCGGCGCGGGGCGGGGGGCGGACAGCGGGTCTCGGCCGCCTCGTTGCGGGGGGAGACCTTCGCTGAAACGGACATCGACGCCGCCGAAGGGGCGATGCGGACCATGGGACAGCCGCTGTTGTTCATGGTCCGCGCGGGGGACGACGCGCTGGATGCGGCGCTGGCGGCGCGGGGCTATTTCATCAAAGACCCCGTCACCCTGTTCACCGCCCCTGTGGCCGATCTGGCGCATTTCGACCCGCAGGGGCTGGCGGTGATCGACGCGCCGGAGCCGCTGGCGGTGATGGCGGAAATCTGGGCGCAGGGCGGTATCGGGGCAGTGCGCCTTGACGTGATGCGCCGCGCACCGGACCCCAAGGCCTGCTTTCTGGGCCGCACCGATGACCAGCCCGCCGGCGTTGCCTACATCGGCATCGACGACAATATCGCCATGCTGCACGCGCTGGAAATCCTGCCGCAGATGCGCCGCAAGGGGCTGGCGGCACAGATGATCGGGGCGGGCGCAAGCTGGGCGGCACGCCACGGTGCCGATACCTTCACACTGGTGGTCACACAGGCCAATGACGCAGCGTGCGCCCTTTACCGCAAGCTCGGGATGCGCGAGGCTGACCGCTACCATTACCGCAAGAAGGAGCCGACATGAGTGATCTTCCCACCGCCCTTGATCTGCCGCAGGTCGATCCGCTGCCCGAAGGCACGGCGAAATTCTTTCGTATCTGCGAGGAAAAACTCGGCCTCGTGCCGAATGTGCTGCGGGCCTATGCCTTTGACATCGACAAGCTGAACGCCTTTTCCGGCATGTATAACGATCTGATGCTGGGGGAATCCGGCCTCTCCAAACTGGAACGCGAGATGATCGCGGTGGCGGTGTCCTCGGTCAACCGCTGTTTCTATTGCCTTGTCGCCCACGGCGCGGCGGTGCGCGAATTGTCGGGACGGCCGGAACTGGGCGAGGCGCTGGTGATGAATTACCGCGTGGCGGATCTGACCCCGCGCGAACGGGCGATGCTGGATTTCGCTGTACTGATGACCGAGGCCAGCTATCGCGTCGAGGAAGCCGACCGACAGAAGCTGCGCGACGCCGGGTTCAGCGAGCGCGACATCTGGGACATCGCGGCCGTGGCGGGGTTCTTCAACATGACCAACCGCATGTCCTCGGCCATTGCGATGATGCCGAACCCGGAGTATCACGCGCAGGCCAGATAGGGGGACCGCATGGGCGCGCCATTATTGAAAGTCGAGGCACTGGAGGTGCGCAGCGGTGGCAAGCGCCTGTTGCACGACGTGGCGCTGGAGGTCTGCGAGGGCGAGATCGTCACGGTTGTCGGCCCCAACGGCGCAGGCAAATCCACCCTGCTGAAAGCCATCATCGGCGCGGTGCCGCATAGCGCCGGAACCATCAACAAACGCGACGGGCTGCGCATCGGCTACACCCCGCAAAAGCTGCATCTGGAAAAAACCCTGCCCATGCCGGTCTCGCGCTTTTTGTCTCTGGCGGGCGGGCTGAAAAAAGGTGCGCGTGCCAGGGTGCTGGAGCAAACCGGCATCCTGCCGCTGCGCGACAAACAGATGGCCGACCTGTCGGGCGGTGAGCTGCAACGAGTGTTGCTGGCCCGCGCCCTGCTGCGCAAACCCGACCTGCTGATCCTTGACGAGCCGACACAGGG
>JAJRUE010000250.1 GCA_024277955.1 Alphaproteobacteria bacterium
ACGCGCCGCTGATCGTGGTCGATCCGCGCTTTACCCGCACCGCGGCGCATGCCGACGAATACATGCGCATCCGGCCCGGCACCGATGTTGCGGTGATCTGGGGCCTGCTCTGGCACATCTTCGAAAACGCCTGGGAAGACAAGGACTTCATCCGCACCCGCGTCTACGGGATGGACGAAATCCGCGCCGAGGTGAAAAAGTGGACCCCCGACGAGGTCGAGCGCGTCTGCGGCGTCCCCGGCAGCCAGATGGAGCGCGTCGCGCGCACGCTCGTCAACAACCGCCCCGGCACGCTGATCTGGTGCATGGGCGGCACCCAGCACCATATCGGCAACAACAACACCCGCGCCTACTGCATCCTGCAACTGGCGCTGGGCAACATGGCGCGCACCGGCGGCGGGGCAAACATCTTCCGCGGCCACGACAACGTGCAGGGCGCGACCGATGTCTGCGTGCTGTCGCACAGCCTGCCGGGCTACTATGGCCTGTCGGCCGGGGCCTGGGCCCACTGGGCGCGGGTCTGGGAAGAAGACCTGGACTGGCTCAAGGGCCGGTTCGACAGCATCAAGACCAAGGATGGCAAGGACAAGCCCCTGATGAACCTCAAGGGCATCCCGGTCAGCCGCTGGATCGACGGTGTGCTGGAAGACAAGGACAACATCGACCAGCCCGACAACGTGCGCGCGATGGTGCTCTGGGGCCACGCCCCCAACAGCCAGACCCGCGGGGTCGAGATGAAAAAGGCGATGGAGCTGCTGGACCTTCTGGTGGTGGTCGACCCCTATCCGACGGTTTCGGCGGTGATGCACGACCGCACCGACGGGGTCTACCTGCTGCCGGCCTCGACCCAGTTCGAGACCCGCGGCTCGGTCACCGCTTCGAACCGCTCGGTTCAGTGGCGCGACAAGGTGGTGGAGCCGGTCTTTGAAAGCAAGCCCGACCAGGACATCATGGCCATGTTCGCGGCCAAGCTGGGCTTTGCCGACCGGCTGTTCCGCAACATCGGCATGGACGGGGAAAACCAGCCCAATGTCGAGGACATCACCCGCGAATTCAACCGCGGCATGTGGACCATCGGCTATACCGGCTGGGCGCCCGAGCGCATCAAGGACCACATGAAGTATCAGCACACCTTCGACCGGACCACGCTGCAAGCCGTGGGCGGGCCGCTGGACGGCGAATACTACGGTCTGCCGTGGCCCTGCTGGGGCACGCCCGAGATGAAACACCCGGGCACGCCGATCCTTTACGACATGAGCAAACCGGTGGCCAAGGGCGGGCTGACCTTCCGCGCCCGTTTCGGGGTTGAAAGGAACGGTGTGAACCTGCTGGCCGAAGGGGTCTACAGCGAAGGCTCGGAAATCCAGGATGGCTACCCCGAATTCACCATGGCGATGCTGAAACAGCTGGGCTGGGACGGCGACCTGACCGACGAGGAACGCGCCGTGATCGAAGGAATCGCCGGCGACAAGACCAACTGGAAGACCGACCTTTCCGGCGGCATCCAGCGGGTGGCGATCAAGCATGGCTGCGCGCCCTTTGGCAACGCCAAGGCGCGTGCCGTGGTCTGGACCTTCCCCGACCCGGTGCCGATCCACCGCGAGCCGCTCTATACCAACCGGCGCGACCTGGTGAAGGACTATCCGACCTATGCGGATACCCGCAACTACCGCCTGCCGACGCTCTACGAATCGATCCAGAAACAGGATTTCTCGAAAGACTATCCGATGATCCTGACCTCGGGCCGGCTCGTGGAATACGAAGGCGGCGGCGACGAGACCCGCTCGAACCCGTGGCTGGCGGAACTGCAACAGGAAATGTTCGCGGAAATCCACCCGCGCGACGCCAACAACCTGGGCATCCGCGACGGCCAGCAGATCTGGGTCGAAGGCCCCGAGGGCGGCAAGGTCAAGGTCATGGCCATGGTCACCCGCCGGGTGGGCGAAGGCGTGGTATTCATGCCCTTCCACTTTGGCGGCCATTTCCAGGGCGAGGATCTGCGCGACAAATACCCCGACGGCGCCGACCCCTATGTGCTGGGCGAAGCGGCCAACACGGCAATGACCTACGGCTATGACAGCGTGACCCAGATGCAGGAGACGAAAGTCACCCTGTGCAAGGTCACGGCAGCGTAAGGAGACAAGACATGGCACGAATGAAGTTCCTTTGTGACGCCGAACGCTGCATCGAGTGCAACGCCTGCGTCACCGCCTGCAAGAACGAGAACGAAGTTCCCTGGGGCATCAACCGCCGGCGGGTCGTCACCATCAACGACGGCACGCCGGGCGAACGGTCGATCTCGATCGCCTGCATGCATTGTTCGGATGCGCCCTGCATGGCGGTCTGCCCGGTGGACGTGTTCTACCAGACCGCCGACGGGGTGGTGCTGCACTCGAAAGACCTGTGCATCGGCTGCGGCTATTGCTTTTACGCCTGCCCGTTCGGCGCGCCGCAATACCCGCAGGCCGGCAACTTCGGCTCGCGCGGCAAGATGGACAAGTGCACCTTCTGCAACGGTGGCCCGGAAGAAGACGGCAGCGCCGCCGAATTCCAGAAATACGGCCGCAACCGGATCGCCGAAGGCAAGCTGCCGATCTGCGCGGAAATGTGCGCTACCAAGGCGCTGCTGGCCGGCGACGGCGACGTGGTGTCCGCCATCTACCGCGAGCGCGTCGTGGCGCGCGGCTTCGGGTCCGGTGCCTGGGGATGGGGCACGGCCTACGGCCAGAAGGGCGGCTAGGGGGCGCGTCCCCCTTTCCATCCCTTCTGCCACCACTCGCGCGGGGCGGTCCGACCCGGATCGCCCCGCGTTCCCCGAGTTTTCCCGCGGAGAAGGAAAATGTGGTCCCACCGCATACATGACTTGATCCTGGCGCTGGCCCTGGCGCTGCTGGCGCCGCTTACCCTGCAGGCCCAGGGCTCGACCGCTCCGGCGGCCGGCACGGCCCCGGCTGCGGATGCGCGCGCCGCCACCGGCGGGGCGCAGACGCTGGAAGACATCCTGGCGCGCCAGCGCGGCGAACGTATCGACGATGCGTTCCGGCGCAACGCCATCGGATCCCCCGAAGCCGCGCAACCGCCAAGCGCGCCGCTGGGCACGCTGGGCGGCGCGTCGGACCCGGAGCTGTGGCGCGCCCTGCGCTATGACGAGGCCGAGCTGACCTCATCCGTTCCCGGCGATGTCGCCAAGGTGGTGATCCAGGACGGCGGCATGCGCTGGCTGGAATGGCGCCGCGGTCCGCTGCCGAAATACGGCGGCTATATGCTGCTGGGGATGATCGCGCTTCTGGTGCTGTTCTACCTGCTGCGCGGCAAGATCCGGCTGGACGGTGAAAAGACCGGCCGCACCGTGCTGCGCTTTCGCGCCATCGAACGCATCGCCCACTGGTCGATGGCGATCCCGTTCATCCTGCTGGCGATCACCGGGCTTTCGCTGCTGTTCGGGCGGCAATACCTGATCCCGGTTTTCGGCAAGGAAACCTACGCGCTGCTCGCCGCCGGCGGCAAATACGTGCACAACTACATCGCCTGGTGGTTCATGGCGGGGCTGGT
The DNA here is from genome assembly GCA_024277955.1 of Alphaproteobacteria bacterium. Lineage (GTDB taxonomy): Bacteria > Pseudomonadota > Alphaproteobacteria > Rhodobacterales > Rhodobacteraceae > JAJRUE01. The sequence continues at coordinate 3,553 of JAJRUE010000250.1, forward strand.
TCTCAGCTTTTTCCTGTGGGTCTGGAAGAACTTTCCCGAACGCGCCGACATCGGCTGGCTGCTGCGCGCCGGCGGTCTGCTGAGCCGGGGCGTGCATCCGCCGGCGGGCAAGTTCAACGCCGGCGAAAAGATCATCTTCTGGATCGTCATCTGGTTCGGCGCCGGGATTTCGCTGACCGGGCTGTCGCTGGAATTCCCCTTTGAAATCCGCATCTTCTCAAGCATCTTCTGGTTTCTCAACAACCTTGGCATCCCGCAGATGCTGGGCTTTGACGAACTGCGCACCGCGCTGACCCCGCAAGAGGAAATGCAGTTCGCCCAGCTGACCCACGCCGCCATCGCCTTTGTGTTCATGACCGTGATCATCGCCCATATCTACCTGGGTTCGGTGGGCATGGAAGGGGCGCTGGACGCCATGACTTCCGGCAAGGTTGATGTTCAATGGGCAAAAGAGCATCATAGTCTCTGGTACGAGGAACTCGTCGCCAAGGGTGGCGGCGGCGACCAGCCGGCGTCCGATGGCGCAAGGAGCAATTCGACGACGCGGGCCGGCTGACCAGGGCTGGGGGAACATGAACAAGGGCGCATTGCGGGCACCGGTTGCCAGACCGCCGAGCGAGGCCGAATTCGGCCCCGGTCTGGCGCTGGCGTCGATCCTGGTGATCGATGACGAACCGGGGATGCGCAATTTCCTGGTCAAGATCCTGGCCCCGCGCTGCAAGCATGTGGAACAGGCCGCCAGCGTCGAAGAGGCGTCGCGCCTGCTGGATCAGGCGCATTTCGACATCGTGATCCTCGACAACGTGATGCCGGGCAAGAACGGGCTGGAATGGCTGCACGAACAGCGCCAGGTCGGGTTTTTCGCCGATGCGATCCTGATCACCGCCTTTGCCGACCTGGAAACCGCGATCCAGGCGCTGCGGGCGGGGGCGGCGGATTTCGTGCTCAAGCCGTTCCGGTCGAACCAGATCCTGAACGCGGTGGCGCGCTCGATCGACCGCCAGAGCCTCAGGCGCGAAAACTACCTGCTGAAACACGAACTGTCGGCCGATGCGATGGCCGGGCGCGGCCGGCTGCTGGGGCGTTCGCCGCAGATCACCAAGATCCGCGAAACCCTCGAACGGATCGCCCCGCGTCCGACCCCGGTGCTGTTCACCGGCGACAGCGGCACCGGCAAGGAAATCGCCGCGCGCACGCTGCACGCGCTTTCGGACCGCGCCGACAAGCCGTTCGTGCCGGTGAATTGCGCCTCGGCCTCGGCCGATCTGCTGGCGGGCGAGCTGTTCGGCCAGGTGGGCGCCGGCAAGGACGGCCGGCACGAACGCCAGGACGGGCTGCTGTTCCACGCCCGGGGCGGCACGCTGTTTCTGGATGAAATCGTGGAAATGCCGCTGCCGGTGCAGGGCATGCTGCTGCGGGTGATCGAGGAAATGCGCATCCGCCCCATCGGCTCGACCCGCGACGTGCCGCTGAACCTGCGCTTCATCTTCGCCACCAACGCCGATCTGGACGCGGCGGTGGACCAGGGCCGGTTTCGCCGCGACCTGTATCACCGGATCAACGTGGTCGAGATCCGCATGCCCCGCCTGGCCGACCGCAAGGAGGACATCCACGAGCTTGCGGCGATGTTCATGAAGAAGATTTCCCACGAGATGGGCATGGCGCCGCTGCCGCTGCCCGAAGGGGTGCTGCTCAAGATGGCCTGCTACGACTGGCCCGGCAACGTGCGCGAGTTACGCAACCTGATCGAACGCTCGCTGATCCTGGGCGAATACCCGCCCGAGTTCTGCGATGCCCGGGTCTGCGAAAGCCCCGACGCCACCGACAGCCTGCAGGCGGTCGAGCGGCGTCACATCCTGGCAGTGCTGGAAAGCTGCGGCGGCAACCGGGCCGAGGCCGCCCGCCGCCTGGGCGTGTCGCGCAAGACCGTCGATCGCAAATGCGCCATGTGGAATGCCTGACGGCAAGCCCGACCCCGGCCTGGCGCAGGATCGACGCGACCAGCCAGGCGCGGCCCGCCCGTCGGGCAAAGGCGTAACCGCGCCCGATCCAAAATCAGACCCAAAATCCGGCCAGAACCCCGGCCAGACCACCGGCCAGAACCCTGGCCCGGCCCCGGAACCCGCGCCCGATCCCGGCGCTGCCGCCCCGGTTGCCGACGCCGCACCCGACACCATGCCCGACCCGGCGCGGGCCAGAACCCGCTGGTGGCGCTCGGTCCGGTTCCGCCTTTTGGCGATCGCGCTGTTGCCAATGCTGGTGGTGATGCCGCTGTTTCTGACCGCGGTGGTGGTCAACTGGTCCACCCGTTTCGACAAGCTGCTGATCGCCAAGGTCAACGGCGAGCTGACCATCGCGCATCAGTATTTTTCGCGCCTCAGGGAACGGGCCAACGAACGGGTGCGCGCGCTTGGCGCTTCAGCCGATTTCCGCGACACGCTGGCGACAGGTTCGCCCGAGGCGCTGCAGGCGTTGCTCGATGCGGCGCGGCTGCGCGACGGTTTCGACTTTCTGCAATATATCGCGCCCGACGGGCGGATCGTGTCTTCGCCCCGGCTGGCGGGCGCCAACGATCCCGGGAAATGGCCGGTGGTGCGCGCGGCGCTGGCGGGCGAGGGCGCCACCGTGATCGACATTTTCGACCAGCCGGACCTTGCGGCGATTTCGCCGGCGCTGGCCGAACAGGCCCGCATCAAGCTGGTGCCCACCAAGGCCGCCGCCCCCACCGACCGGACCGAGGAATCCCGCGGCATGGTGATCCACACCGCCATCCCGGTGCCCACCGGCGGCGGCGCGCTGATGGCCGGGGTGCTGCTGAACCGCAACCTGGATTTCATCGACACGATCAACGCGCTGGTCTACCCGGCTCAAAGCCTGACCGAGGGCAGCCGCGGCACCGCGACGCTGTTCCTGGACGACGTGCGGGTGTCGACCAACGTGCGGCTGTTCGAGAACGTGCGCGCCCTGGGCACGCGGGTATCGGTGATCGTGCGCGACACGGTGCTGGGGCGCGGCGAGGTCTGGCTGGACCGGGCCTTTGTGGTGAACGACTGGTATATTTCGGCCTACGAGCCGATCACCGACAGTTTCGGCAAGCGGGTGGGGATGCTCTATGTCGGCTTTCTCGACACCCCGTTTCGCGCCGCCAAGCTGCGCACCATCCTGATGGTGGCCGGGGGGTTCGTGCTGCTGATCTTCCTGTCGGTGCCGGTGTTTCTGACCTGGGCGCGCTCGATCTTCCGGCCGCTGGAAGCCACCGTGAACACCATCGCCAGGGTCGAACACGGAGACCTGGGCGCGCGCACCGGCATCCGCGGCGCCGATGACGAGATCGGGCGGGTTTCCGAACATCTCGACACGCTGCTGGAACAGGTGCAGGAACGCGACCGGGCGCTGCGCGACTGGGCCGAGGAACTGAACCTGCGCGTGGCCGAGCGCACCCGCGACCTGCAGGATGCGAACCGCCGGCTGGAAGCGACCACCAAGCAGCTGGTGGTCTCGGAAAAGCTGGCGGCGATCGGCGAAATCACCGCCGGCATCGCCCACGAGATCAACAACCCGATCGCGGTGATCCAGGGAAATCTGGACGTGATCCGCGAACAGATGGGCCAGGCGGTGGCGCCGCTGGAAACCGAGTTTTCGCTGATCTACGAACAGGTGCACTCGATCAACATCCTGGTGAACAAGCTGCTGCAATTCGCCCGCCCCGAAGAATATGCCGGCACCATCGAACACCACATTCCCAACGACGTGGTGAACGATTCGATCCCGCTGGTGCAGCACCTGCTGAACAAGGTGGACATCACGCTGAACCTGACGCTGCTGGCCAGCTGCCCGGTGGCGATGAACCGGACCGAGCTGCAACAGGTGCTGATCAACCTGATCGTGAACGCGATCCACGCGATGCCCGACGGCGGGCGGCTGGACATCACCACCCGCGATGTGGCGCAGGAGGGTCAGGAAGGCGTCGAGATCGAGGTCACCGACACCGGCGTCGGCATGGCGCCCGAGGTGCTCAAGTCGGTGTTCGATCCGTTCTTTACCACCAAGCGCCAACAGGGCACGGGGCTGGGGCTGTCGATCAGCCAGAAACTGGTGCTGCGCTCGGGCGGACACATCCGGGCGCATTCGCAGCCGGGGCAGGGCACGTCGTTCTTTGTCTGGGTGCCCTGCGCCGATCTGGACTGACCATGGGGTGGGGGGCGCCGGCCACCAGGCCGGCGCAAGGCGCTTGCAAGCGCCTTCAAGGTTTTTGCAAAAACCTTGAACCGTCGCACCGCCCGCAACCGATTGCCTGCCAACCCGGCCGGAAGGAATCGCCTTGACAGACCTGCCGGTTTGGTCGCCAGATTTGCAGGCGCCAGGACCCGCGACGGGCGGCGGCAAGGGCCGGAAATTCGGCCCCGGCAAATGCCTGACGACACCCGACGCGTGGCCCATGGCGGCACCTGTTCCGGCACCGAGGGGACCACATGACCAATGACCCGCTGCTGCAGCCCTACCGGCTCAGACATCTGACGCTGAAAAACCGGATCATGACCACCAGCCACGAACCGGCCTACCCCGAAGACGGCATGCCCAAGGACCGCTACCGCGCCTATCACGAGGAACGCGCCCGCGCCGGGGTGGCGCTGACCATGACCGCCGGCTCGGCCAGCGTCAGCCGCGACAGCCCGCCGGCCTTCAACAACATCCTGGCCTGGCGAGACGAGGTGGTGCCCTGGGTCCGCCGCCTGACCGACGCCTGCCACGAACACGGCTGCGCGGTGATGATCCAGCTGACCCACCTGGGCCGGCGCACCGGCTGGGACAAGGGCGACTGGCTGCCGACGGTGTCGTCTTCGCGCCACCGCGAACCGGCGCACAAGGCCTTTGCCAAGCTGATCGAGGACTGGGACATTACCCGGATCATCGCCGATTTCGCCGGCGCCGCCGAGCGGATGCAGGCCGGCGGCATGGACGGGATCGAGCTTGAGGCCTACGGGCATCTGATCGATCAGTTCTGGGCGCCGTTGACCAATGACCTGGACGGTCCCTATGGCGGCGACAGCCTGGAGGGCCGCATGAAGTTCGGGCTGGAAGTCATTGATGCTATTCGAAAACGTGTCGGTCCTGACTTTATCGTCGGGGTCCGGTTCACCGCCGATGAGGCCGCGCCGGGCGGCATCACCCCCGAGCTTGGGCTGCAGATGGCCCAGCGGCTGAAGGAAACCGGCCAGGTGGATTTTTTCAACGTCATTCGCGGCCGCATCCACACCGATCCGGCGCTGGCCGGGGTGATCCCGGTCCAGGGCATGAAAAGCGCGCCGCATCTGGATTTCGCGGGCGCCGTGCGCGCGCAGACGGGGATGGCGACCTTCCACGCCGCGCGCATCCCCGACGTGGCGACCGCGCGCCATGCGGTGGCGGCGGGCCTGCTGGACATGGTGGGCATGACGCGCGCGCATATGGCGGATCCGCATATCGTGCGCAAGATCGCCGCCGGGCGCGAAGACGACATCCGCCCCTGCGTCGGCGCCACCTACTGCCTCGACCGGATTTACCAGGGGGCCGACGCGCTGTGCATGCACAACGCCGCCACCGGGCGCGAACTGACCATGCCGCACGGCATTGCGCCCGCGTCCGAGCGCAAGAAGGTGGTGATCGTCGGCGCCGGCCCCGGCGGGCTCGAGGCGGCGCGGGTGGCGGGTGAGCGCGGCCACGAGGTGTTGGTGTTCGAAGCCGCCGCCGACCCCGGCGGGCAACTGCGCCTGGCGGCCCAAAGCCCGCGGCGGCGCGAAATGCTGGGGATCATTGACTGGCGCATGGCGCAATGCGCGGCGCGCGGGGTGGAGTTTCGCTTTAATACATGGGCAGAACCAGATGATATAACCCAGAAAAATGCCGATATTGTCATCGTCGCAACCGGCGGATATCCGAACACCGAACTGTTCGAAACCGGCGAGGATCTGCAAGACGCGGTGACCGCCTGGGACATCATCGCAGGCGATGTGAAGCCGGCGGAAACGGTGCTGATCTACGATGAATCCGGCGATCATCCGGGCCTGCAGGCGGCCGAGGTCGCGGCGCGCGCCGGCGCGCGGGTCGAGGTGATGACCCCGGATCGGGTTTTTGCGCCTGATATCATGGGGTTGAACCTGGTTCCTTACATCCGGGAACTGCAGGGGTGGGACGTGACCTTTACGGTGATGCGCCGCCTCTTGGGGCTTGGGCGCGACGGCAACCGGCTGATCGCGCGCATCGGAACCGATTACAGCGATCTTGTTGAGGAAAAACGGTATGATCAGGTGGTGGTGAACTACGGCACCCGACCGCTGGACGCCTTGTATTTTGCCCTGAAGCCGCTTTCGGTGAACCTGGGCGAGGTGGACCAGGACGCGCTGATCAACGGGCGGGCGCAGACGCTGCTGCGCAATCCGGACGGGGCGTTTCGGCTGTTCCGGATCGGCGACGCGGTGGCAGCGCGCAACACCCACGCGGCGATCTACGATGCGCTCAGGTTGATGAAGGATATCTGAGGGCTATTTTCGCGGCCGCTAAAAATGCGATAAAACAATGCGATACGGTCATTTATTAAAGTGACTGGCGACGGGAAAACCCAGCGCCGACCAGGGTGTCGCCAGAATCTCTTGCCTCGGATCCCCTGCCGGGCCTACCCTTGATGTCAGGCTGGTCTGACCGGGGCTTCTGGCCGCGTTTTTTCAGAAAGGGTTTTTTTCGATGCCTCTGGCGTGCGTGCTTTTTTCCGACATAACCGGCAGCACCGGGCTTTACGAACAGGGCAACCGGTTGGCGCTGGACCATGTCAGCAAGGTTCTGGCGCGCATGCGCGAGATCGTCGAAGCCGCGGGCGGCGAATGCGTCAAATCCCAGGGCGACGATGTGCTCAGCTTTTTTCGCGACCCCGAGGCCGCTTTCCAGGCCGCCTGGGCGATGATCGAGGAAGACTGGCCGGGCGGGCTTTCGGTTCATGCGGGCGCCTATCACGGCGAAATCCTGAGCCACGAGAACGACATATACGGCAGCGCCGTGAACACCGCCGCGCGGCTGTGTTCGCTGGCCAAACCGGGCGAGATCCTGCTGGGCGACGAAAGCTATGACCGGCTCGGACCGGATGCCAGGGCCAGGTTGCAGCTGATCGGCGAAATCCGGCTGCGCGGCAAGGCGGGGCCGACGCGGGTCTATTCCTGCGCCGCGATGAGCCTGGCCGAACAGACCACGGTTTTCCCCGGCGCGGCGGCGAAACGGTCGGGCGGCACCGAATATGCCGATATCCGGTTTGCCGATCAAAGCTGGCAGATCGCCGAGGGCGAAAGCCTGACCGTCGGCCGGGCGCAGGACTGCGATATCGTGGTGGACCAGGCTTGGGTATCGCGCAAGCACGCGGTCCTGTCGGTGACGCGCTGGCAGCTTGAGATCAAGGACCACAGCTCGCTCGGGTGCGTGATCGAACTGGCCGACGGGGGCGAGGTGCTGTTGCACCGGCGCGCGACGCTCTTGAACGGTTCGGGCGCGATCTTTCTGGGCCCCAGGTCGCATGTCGATGGCGCCAGCCGGCTGTATTTCGAGACCCACGAACTGGCGCTGGAAAACGCGCTTGGGTGAGGGCCGGCGGCGGCTGGCTGGCGCGCGGCGCGGCGAAGCCGGTGAAAACGCGCGGAAAACTGTCGTGGCAATCGATGCCGGTCGCGGCTAACATGGCCGGAATTGTTTGGGCTTTCCTGGCCGGCGGGATCGGCGGGCAGGGGCTGCGCAGGGGCGATTTCGGGCTTTGCCCGTCCCTTTGCGATGATCGGTTTTTCAAGGCGCGCGGGCCGTATCGGGCCTTGCGATCGCGTGTAAATTCGGGGGAATTCGTTGACACCATGACCGTTTCCAGCAACTCGCGGATCGAAAGCTTCATGGCGGTGCGCGCCGTTCGCATCCGCGCCAATTCCAGCATCCGGCAGGCCGCCGAAACCGTGGCGCTGTCGCATGTCAGCGACCTGATGGTCGTGGGCGAAGACGATGCCTTCAAGGGCGTGCTGTCCGAAGGCGACGTGCTGCGCGCGGCCATGCCCGACATCGACGAGATCCTTGAAGAAGGCGGCTCGCTGGCGGATGCCTTTGGAATTTTCCTGGCCAAGGGGCGCGAATTGTCGGACCTGCCGATCGAGCCGCTGGTGATCGAGGATCCGATCGTGGTCGCCCCGGACGACCATATCGCGCGCGCCGCGGTGGTGCTGGTGGACCGGCAGATCAGGCTGTTGCCGGTGGTGCAGGACGGCAAGCTGGTGGGCACCATCTCGCGGGCCGATGTTTGCCGGGCCATCGTGGGGACGCTCTAGTGGCGGCGCATCAATCGGCGGGGGGCTGATCCATGTCCGAGGTCAAGACCGTTCTCGGGTCGCATCGCCCGCCGGCCAGTCTGGTGGGCGAAAAAGGCGAACTGGCGGGCAGGACCGCCGCGCTTGCCAAGGCGCAGGTGGTCATCGGGCGCGACCCGACGGCGGCGGATGTGGTGCTGGCCGATGCGATGGTGTCGCGCCTGCATGCGCGCATCACCTGGCTGGCCTCGGAATATATCATCGAGGATCTGGGCAGTTCCAACGGCACCAGTGTGAACGGCCAGCGGTTGACGGCGTTTCGCGCGCTCGGATCGGGGGATCGCATCACCATCGGGCAAAACGTGTTCGCGTTTCACATTGCCGATCCCGCCGCCGAGCCCGCGCCCGCGCCCGACCAGACCGTGATCCTGCGCTCGCCGGTGGTGGCTGCGCCCTCGGTCGCGGACGGTCCGGTGCCCTCGGAGGGGCCGGTGCCCGCGCGCGCCGTTCTCGAGGCGGCGCAGGCCACCAACCGCGATCTGGGGCACGAAAACCTGGGGGCGCTTTCGGAAACCCACGGCTTTCTGCCGATCACGCCGCCGCCGCTGGCCTTGCCGCCTTCGCACAAGGCCTGGGACGATATCGCCGCGCGGCTGCCAGAGCTGTGGCGCGCGATCCGGGTGCGCCAGGAATTGCACGCCCTGCCGGTTCTGGGCGCCAGCGAGGCCGAACTGCCGGATGAATACCTGCAGCGGGCTTCGGCGATCATCTCGATCCTGGCGCATGCCTATCACCGGATCTCCGCCGAGCCGCCCGACGCGCCGATGCCCGCCGGCGTGCAGGCGCCCTGGGAACAGATCAGCCAGCGGCTGAACCGCCCGGCCCCGCACCTGTCGTATAACGACCTGATCCTCTACAACTGGCGGCTCAGGGATACGGCGCGGCGCGATGATCCTTTCGCGCTGGACAACCTCGATCTGCTGGTGTCGACCGTCGACAACCAGGAAGAAAAGGTGCTCTACCTGATGCAGGTCGAGGCGCATCACAAGATCGGCCCGCTGGTGGGCGCCGTGGTGCGCGCCCAGGAAGCGGTGGCGCGCGCCGACATCGATGCGCTGAAACGCGAACTGATCCTGATCTCTGACGGCTTGCAGCGGTTCGGCAGCAAGGTGTTCATGGCGCTCGACCCGAACCCCTACAGCGACACGTTCGTGGACCCGGTGATCTGGGCCAAGACCGTCGCGCCCTTTGCGGTGCCGGTCACCGAAGGCGTGGTCGGCCCCAGCGGCGTTTCGGCCCCGCTTTTCCACATGCTGGACGTGTTTTTCGCCCGCCACCATTACAACACCCACCTGGGCGAAGAAATGCTGAACATGCGCAACTGGTATCCCCGGCACTGGCGCGAGTTCTTCGAGGCGCTCGGCCAGATATCGGTGGCCGATTTCGTGGCGCGCGCCGGAGATCCGGTGCTGGCCGGGCTCTACAAGGACGCGACCCAAAGCTATGCCGGCGACAGCGGTTTTCTGAGCATCCACAAGCTCAAGGCCTATGGCTACCTGGACATCGCCTTCAAGGTCGGGCGCAGCGTGACCATCGGCGGTTTTTCCGGCCTGTTCAAGGACCGCGTCTGGGATGCGGCGGTGGATGAGCTGGCCGCTTCGGAAGACGAACGCGCCGCCGATTTCCCGGACCCCGGCCATTTCGCGCCGGTGACGCGGATCGAAACGCTCAACCCGGAAGGCGACCCGGCGCGCTGGGTCAAGCGGGTGCGGCTGGACCTGTCGGGCACGGGCGCGCGCTACCGGCCCGGCGACCGCTGCGCGATCCTGCCGGAAAACAGCGACGAGCTGGTGGAAAAGACCCTGACGGCGCTCAGGGCGAACGGCGCCGAACAGGTGACGCTGACCGCCGCCTGGCGCGATGCGATCCGCCAGCGTTTCGCCCACCGCGACGGGGCCGAGACGGTCGATCTGCGCAGCCTGCTCAGGTTCGGGCGGATCCGGCCGGTGGATCGCGCCGTGGCCAAGGCGCTGCTGGCGGTCAGCTTCAACGGCAAGCTGCGCCGGATCGTCGAAAGCCGGGCCGAGGACCAGTGGGAACTGTGGGATCTGCTGACCATGCTGGGGCGCGCGGGCTTTGACACCAGGCGCCTGTGGAAGGCGCATCCGGGCGAACGCGCCCACATCTGCCGCATCGTGGTGCCGGAAAAGCACCGGATGTATTCGATTTCCTCGACCAGCGAACACGCGTCACCCGAGGGCGCGCAGGATCTGACGCTGACCGTCGGCCGGTTGCTGTACGACACCCCGGACACGGCGCTGACCAACGGCGGCGAACGGCAGGGCACGGGGTCGCATTTTCTGGCGCAGGGCGGGGACGGGGCCGCATCCGGGGCGCGCCCGCCGGTGGGGCTGAAATTGGTGCGCCCGGCGCGGTTCGATCTGCCCGAAGACCCGGCGATCCCGATCGTGATGTTCGCCGGCGGCACCGGCATCGCGCCGTTTCGCGGCTTTGTGCAGGACCGCGCCGGGCAGCCGGGGGCGGGCGAAAGCTGGCTGTTCCTGGGCGCGCGCGACCGGCACGAATTTCCCTATGCCGACGAACTTGCGCCGCTGGTGGCGCAGGGCCGGCTGCAGGTCCGGGTTGCGTCTTCGCGCGACGATGCGCAGGTTCGCTTTGCGCCGGATGGCAGCGGTGGCAGCGGCGGCTTTGTCCTTGAGCCGGGCGAGCGCAAATACATCGGCGAAGAGATGCTGCGCGAGGAAAACGCGCGCCTGCTGTGGGACATGATCCGCCCCAGGCAGGCCGGCGGACAGGGCGGGCATATCTATGTCTGCGGGCGCACCGGCTTTGCCCAAAGCGTCATGGCGGCGATCAAGGACATCGCGCGCCGGTTTGCCGATGGCGACGAGGAGCGCAAGGATGCGCAGGCCCGCGAACTGCTCTACCGGCTGGTGGGCGAGGGGCGCTACAAGCAGGACATCTTCACCACCTACACCGGATCGCACCTGGCGCAGGGCAAGACGCGGCTCGATGCCTCAGAGATCGTGCTGCACAACAATGCGCGCGACGGATTCTGGATGGTGATCAGCGGGCGCGTCTATGACCTGAGCGAGTTCGGCCATCTGCATCCGGGCGGCTTCAAGATCATCCACGCCTACGCCGGGATGGACGGCACCCAGGCCTATGAAAAGGTCCGCCACCACATCAACCCGGAAGTGGATTCGATGCTGGGCATGTACGAGCTGGGGCTGGTGCGGCGGCTGGATTTCGGCATGGAATGGGGCGTGGTGGTGGCGCCGGACGGGCTGCGCTTCATGGCGCTGGGCGAAGGGTTCCGCGCCTGGGTGCGGTTCCTCTACAACGTGGTCGAGATGGAAAACGCGCTGTCCAACGACTACCTGCTGAAGGCGCAGACCATCATCGCCGACGATCCGCCCGACGCCTTTCCGCCGATCAAGCTGCAGTATCTCTACGAGGTGCACGACCGGTTCATGGCGAATTTCGTGGCCGGGACCACCGGCGGCATTCTGGAAAACCTGTGGGCGGTGACCAGCGGGTTCTGTTCGCGCGGCGAGGATGTGCGCTGGATGAAGCGCGAAATCGCCCGCATCAACGACAGCCAGGAAGCGGCGACAGTGCGCCAGCTTGGCGTCGATCTGCAAAAGCGCATCGACGATATCGTCGCCCGCGAGGCGCCGGAAACCGACCCGGCGGTGCGGCTTGTGCGCGATCTGTGCGCGCTGCTGGAAACCGAAGACAAGCGCTTCCTGCACGAAATGAAAATGGCCTCGCGGTTGGGGGTGCAGGTGTTTGAAACCCACGAACGCGACGCGGTGCGCGCCGGCGGCGGGCAGTTGCTGGCGGCGGTGGGGCGGTTTCCGCGGGCGCTGGAAGGCTATTACGCGCGGGTGCTTTCGGGGGCGCTGCGCATCCTGCTGGACCATCCGGGCTGAGGGGGCGCGCGCCGGTTTCGGCGTGGCACGGCCACGGTGCGACTGCAGCGCAGGCTGGCGCGGCGCGGGCTTGCGTGGCGCGGGCTGGGGGCGGGCGAATTGGCGCAGGCCGGAGCGACGCCGCGTTTGCCGCTTGACGCGCCGGCGTCGGGACTTCAGCTTCGTTGCGATGAGAGACCCGGATCAACCGATGCAACTGGCCGCGGGCGGGGCCGCCCTGGGCGATGTGCCCGACCATGCGCCCGACCATGCGCCCGACCATGCCGGCCCTGCGCAGGCGCGCGCGCAGCGGGCCCGCGGGCGGATCGAGCTGGCCTTTGGCGCGCGCGGCCTGCAGCGGCTGGCGCAATCGGGCTGTGCCCGTGCGCTGATGCCCAGGGTGCATGGCGGCGATCCCCTGGCGGTGGTGATCAATACCGCCGGCGGGCTGACCGGGGGCGACCGGTTCGGGGTATCGGTAACGCTCGGGGCCGGGGCGCGGCTGGTGCTGAGCACCCAGGCTGCCGAGCGGCTTTACCGCAGCGCCGGCGGGCGGGCCGAGATCCGCAACGCGGCGGTTCTGGGTGCGCAGGCGGCGCTGAACTGGCTGCCGCAGGAAACCATCCTGTTTCAGCGCGCGGCGATGGCGCGTCGGCTGTCGGTGGACATGGCGGCGGATGCGCGCTTCGTCGGGCTGGAAACCCTGGTGCTGGGCCGGCGCGCCATGGGCGAAGAGGTGACGCGCGCGGCGATCTGCGACCATTGGCGCATTCGCCGGGCCGGCCGGCTGGTGCATGCCGAAGCGCTGCGGCTTGACGGCGATATCGGCGCGCTGGCCGGACGCCGGGCGCTGCTGGACGGGGCGCGCGCGCTGGCGGTGCTGGTTGTGGTTGCGCCCGACGCCGAGCCCATGCTTGACAAGGCCCGCGCGCTGTTGCCGACGGACACGGTGCGCGCCGCCGCCAGCGCCTGGGACGGCCGGCTGGTGGTGCGCTGGATGGCGCCGGACCTGCAGCCGCTCAAGGGCGCTCTGGCGCGGTTTCTGGACGGGTTCCCGGGCGTGGCGGTGCCCCGGGTCTGGCAAATGTAAGGAGACGGGATGAACCTGACACCCAGGGAAAAGGACAAGCTGCTGGTCAGCGTCGCGGCGATGGTGGCGCGCGCCCGGCTGGCGCGCGGGGTCAAGCTGAATCACCCCGAAGCGGTGGCGCTGATTTCGGACTATGTGGTCGAGGGCGCGCGCGACGGGCGTTCGGTGGCCGATCTGATGGAGGCGGGCGCGCACGTGGTGCGGCGCGAGGACTGCATGGACGGGGTGGCCGAGATGATTTCGGATGTGCAGGTGGAAGCAACCTTTCCCGACGGCACCAAGCTGGTGACGGTGCACCAGCCGATACGCTGAGCCGCCTCCGGCGGGGATATTTCGGGACAGAAGAAGGAGAGAGGGGCGGATGATACCAGGCGAGCTTTTCGTGACCGAGGGCGAAATCGAGCTGAACGCGGGCGCGCGCGTGCGGCGTCTGCAGGTGGCCAATACCGGCGACCGGCCGGTGCAGGTGGGCAGCCATTTCCACTTTGCCGAAGCGAATGCGGCGCTGGACTTCGACCGGGCGGCGGCGCGCGGCATGCGGCTGGACATTCCGGCGGGCACGGCGGTGCGCTTCGAGCCGGGCCAGCGGCGCGAGGTCGCGCTGGTGCCCCTTGGCGGCGGGCGACGGGTGTTCGGCTTCAACGGGCAAGTGATGGGGGATCTGTAATGGGCGCGAAAATCAGCCGCGCGGCCTATGCCGACATGTATGGGCCGACCGCCGGCGACCGGCTGCGTCTGGCCGACACCGATCTGGTGATCGAAGTGGAGCGCGATCTGACGGTTTACGGCGAAGAGGTCAAGTTCGGCGGCGGCAAGGTGATCCGCGACGGCATGGGGCAGTCTCAGGCCACGCGCGCCGAGGGGGCCGTGGACACGGTGATCACCAATGCGCTGATCGTCGATCACTCGGGCATCTACAAGGCGGATATCGGTCTGAAGGACGGGCGCATTTGCGCGATCGGCAAGGCCGGCAACCCCGACACCCAGCCCGGCGTCGACATCGTCATCGGTCCCGGCACCGAAGCGATCGCCGCCGAGGGAAAGATCGTCACCGCCGGCGGTTTTGACAGCCATATCCATTTCATCTGCCCGCAGCAGGTGGAAGACGCGCTGCATTCCGGGCTGACCACGATGCTGGGCGGCGGCACCGGCCCGGCCCATGGCACGCTGGCCACCACCTGCACGCCGGGGCCCTGGCATATCGGGCGGATGCTGCAGGCGGCGGACGCGCTGCCGATGAACCTGGCCTTTGCCGGCAAGGGCAACGCCAGCCTGCCGGGCGCGCTGCGCGAACAGCTCGAAGCCGGGGCGGCGGCGCTCAAGCTGCACGAGGACTGGGGCACCACGCCTGCCGCCATCGACTGTTGCCTGCGCGTCGCCGACGAGATGGACGTGCAGGTGATGATCCACACCGATACGCTGAACGAATCCGGCTTCGTGGAAAACACCGTCGCCGCCTTTCAGGGCCGCACCATCCACGCCTTTCACACCGAAGGCGCCGGCGGCGGCCATGCCCCCGACATCATCCGGCTGTGCGGCGAAGCCAATGTGCTGCCGGCCTCGACCAACCCGACGCGCCCCTACACGGTGAACACCCTGGAAGAGCATCTGGACATGCTGATGGTATGCCACCATCTGGACAAGTCGATCCCCGAGGACGTGGCCTTTGCCGAAAGCCGCATCCGGCGCGAAACCATCGCCGCCGAGGACATCCTGCACGACATGGGCGCGTTTTCCATCATCGCCTCCGACAGCCAGGCGATGGGCCGCGTGGGCGAGGTGATCATCCGCACCTGGCAGACCGCGCACAAGATGAAGCAGCAGCGCGGCCGCCTCGCGGACGAGACCGGCGACAACGACAACCTGCGGGTGCGCCGCTACATCGCCAAATACACCATCAACCCGGCGATCGCCCACGGCATCGGCCACGAGATCGGCAGTATCGAGCCGGGCAAGCGCGCCGATCTGGTGCTGTGGAGTCCGGCTTTCTTCGGCGTCAAGCCCGAGATGGTGCTGATCGGCGGCTCCATCGCCATGGCGCAGATGGGCGACCCCAATGCCTCGATCCCGACGCCGCAGCCGGTGTATTCGCGCCCGATGTTCGCAGCCCTGGGCGGCGCGCGCGAAGCCTCAAGCGTGACCTTCGTTTCGCGCGCGGCGCATGAAGCCGGCATCGGCGCGGCGCTGGGGCTGGCCAGGGCGACGGTGCCGGTCAGCGCCACCCGCGG
>JAJRUE010000251.1 GCA_024277955.1 Alphaproteobacteria bacterium
CGGGCACAGGCGGCGCATTTTCCGGTTCGGGGTCTGGCAGCATCGCTTCGAACGGAGACGCGGGACGCGGCGGGGTGTCGCTGATATCGATGACGATACGCCCGTCGGCCATGGCAAAGGCATCGCCCGAGCAGTTGCAGCCAAGTTTCAGGCGCAACCGGCCGGGGCCTGGCGCTGACACGTCGGCGATCCGGGTTCGTGGAATCAGGTCGAATATCCGCGAACTGTCAAACTCGACCCCCGGGACCTTGAGCCTGAGCTCATAGCCCGACTCGACGCGCCCGAAAACCCAGTCGCCCGGGGTCACGGCGACCACAAGGCGCGAGAAATCAGCGTGTTCGCCGGATCTGACCACCACGGTCTGGGCATGCGCCACGCCCGAAACCAGCAAGACCCAGAATGCCAGAAAGGCGCCCTTCATGCCGCGTCCCGTTTCAGTTCCTTGAGAGCCGCTTCGAGGTCCGTGAACGTCGGGCGGAACCGGTCGGGTGCATTCTGGCGCCCGACTTCGATGCAGATGTTGGTGGCGTGGTTGTAGAGATTGGCGACCAGAACCTCGCGGATCAGCTGGTAGAAATGCGCATCTTCTTCCACGACGGATTTCATCTTGGCGGCAAAGGGGCCGACGATGCCATAGGCCAGGAAAATCCCCAGAAAGGTTCCAACCAGGGCGCTGCCAATCATGTGGCCCAGAATTTCCGGCGGCTGGTCGATCGAGCCCATCGTCTTGATCACGCCAAGCACAGCGGCGACAATTCCCAGCGCCGGAAGGCCATCGGACACCGTCTGCATGGCGTGCGACGAATGCAGGGCGTGGTGCAGCGTCGATTCCATCCGCTTTTCCAGGACCTCTTCAACCTGGTGCGGGTCGTCATAGTTCATCGAGGCCGATCGCAGCGTGTCGCAGATCAGATTGACCGCAACCTTGTCCGCCTGGATCTTGGGGTACCGCGAAAACACGCTCGAATCATCGGGCGCTTCGATATGCTCTTCCAGCGCTACCGGGTTTTGCCGGGCAATCCGGATCAGTTCGAACAGCAGGCACAAGAGATCGCGGTAATCTTCCGGCTTCCAATGCGACCCCTTGAAGACCTTTTTGATGTCTTTCATCGTGTGTTTGATCGCCGGCCCGTCGTTGCTGACGACAAAAGCGCCAACCGCCGCCCCGCCGATCATGGTGAATTCGTAAGGCAGCGTCTTGATGATCGGCCCCAGCTTGCCGCCGGCAGCAATAAAGCCCCCGAAAACCATCACGAAGATTACAGCAATGCCAATGATCCCGACCACGATTCACTCCGCCAATTTCGGATGACTTCCCGGCTGACCTTCACGGAACGAGGTTAAGAAATTCACAATTTCCAGCCTCACTCGGTTGGCGCGTTCGCGTTTCGTCCCGCAAGGATGACACTGATCGTATAGGCCGTTTCCGGCTTGAGCCCGGCCATGATCTGGGCCGCCGCATCCGCCCGCATCCGACCGATGAACCCGGCGGCAAATTCGGGGGCCATCTGGTCGAACAGCGCCGCGGCCTGCTTTGGCTTCATGTTCTCGTAGACCGCCGTGAGCCGGGCCAAGTCGGTTTCCGCCGCCTTTTCCGAGATCGAGAGCTTCTCCGACAGGCTCTTTTCCGCCTCGGCCAGCGCCTGCAGGTTCTTGCGCACCTGGACCTTGGCGAATTCAAGCGAGCTGGCAAGTTCGTCCAGCTTTCTTTCCCGTTCATCCAGAAAGGCCGACCGGCGTTTCAACTCGGCCAGGATTTTTTCGATTTCCGCCGCATTGGGTGCGGGTTTGGCGGCCGCGGTTGTCGGAGGGGCGGCGGTTTCGCCGCGCAGCGCCGCCATTTCCTGGGCCAGCGCCGGACCCGGACCGGCTGCGAACCGGATCAGTGCCGAGATCGCGAACATCGAGGCGACGATCCAGAGCACCCCGCGCCCCGACGCCCATTTCCGCCGCTTCTTTACCGGCGCGTTCATTCTGCCGCCTCAACGCCGCGCCGCCGGGAACTGAGGAAAACCGGCCCCGCCTCAGCCTCTGAGGCCTTTTCGGGTTCCGGCGGATCAGCCGGCGCGGGTGATGCCGAAACCGGCGGCGCGCCATCCCCCGACGCGGGTTCGGAAACCTGTGGGGGCGTTTGTGACCCGGCCGGCGCCGGTGTTTCCGCCGCGGCCGGAATGTCGTGCATCGACGCCACCAAGAGTTCCAGCCGGCGCGCCACGCCTTCGGCCTTGCCGGTCAGTTCATCGAGCGACCGGGCCGATCCCGCCGCTGATGTCTGGGCGACCTCCAGCGTCTTGGTCATGTCGTCGACCTGCGCCGACAACAACGCAATCGCCCCGCCCACCCCTTTTTCAAGATCGGTAAAGCGGCGTAACCGACGAGACAGCACGATGCAGTAGACCGTCGCGGCAATCGCGCCGCTGATCAGAAAAATGTCGGCAATGAGTTCCATGACAGCACCTAGTTCAAGACGAATTCCATGATGAGAAGGTCGCGCACACGCCCCTGGCCGGTAACCACCTGGACCCGGCGAAGCATCTGGGCCCGCAGCCTGATCAAGGCGGTCTTGCGTTCCAGTTCAGGGGTTTCGACCGCCCGCAGATACCCGTTCAGCACATCGACAACCCGTGGCAGCAGCTTGGCGACTTCTTCTTCGTAGCCGGGCGTCACTTCCAGCTGGGCCTGGAACCGCAAATGACGCCTCTGGTTGCCGGTTCCGACATTCACCACCAGCGGCGGCACCGGGACAAAGGCCACATCCGACATGGGCGCAACCTCGGCCGGGCTCTTTTCGCCCTCGGTCGCAACCGGCGCCGGCGCCAGCACCAGCCCGGACCATACCGCATAGAATCCGCCGCCCCCCAGGACCAGGGCCAGCACCAGCCCGATCAGCAACGGTTTCTTTGAACCCTTTTTAGGTTCTTCGGATTCTGTTTCGTCTTCTTCAGCCATGTCGCCCAGAAAAACTCCTTGCGACCTCTATAACGGCAACTTGGCTAACCGATTGTTAAGACGGATGGTTCAAAGCTGACGCAGGCGAAGTCGGGCAGAAGCCCCAGGACCAAGGAATATCGTCTTGCAGCAACTGATCTCTGTCTGGTTCGGCATCGACGGGCGCAAACGGGTGACCCTGATTCTGGCCGTATTGGCCATGTTCGCCACTGTCTACGGGCTGTCTCGGGTCGCCACCGCGCCGACCATGGCCCTGCTCTATTCCGGGCTGGAACCGGGCAGTGCCGGCGAAGTCGTCAAGGCGCTCGAACAAAAGGGTGTCAGCTTCGAAATTCGCAACAATGCGATTTTCGTCGATTCGGCACAGCGCGACCGGCTGCGCATGTCGCTGGCCGCCGACGGGCTGCCGGCGAATAACGGCAAGGGATACGAACTGCTTGATTCGCTGTCGGGTTTCGGCACCACGTCGCAGATGTTCGACGTTGCCTATTGGCGCGCGAAAGAAGGCGAACTGGCCCGCACCATCGCCGCCAGCCCGCAGTTTTCCCAGGCGCGGGTTCACATCTCGAACACCCTGTCCACGCCATTTCGCCGCGGCATCAGCCCAACCGCGTCGGTGACCGTGACAGGCACCTCCGGCTCGCTGTCAGCAGGTAACGCCAAGGCATTGAAATACCTGGTGTCTTCGGCTGTGGCCGGCATGTCCCCAAGTGACGTTTCCATCATCGACGGCCGCAACGGCGTCGTCATCCAGGACGATGGCATGGGCAACGGGGCCTCTGGCGAAGCGGATCGCGCCGACCTGCTGCGCAGCAACGTCAAGCGCCTGCTCGAAGCGCGCGTCGGCCCCGGCAACGTAGTTGTCGAAGTGAATGTCGAAACCCTGAACGAAAGCGAAAAGCTGTTCGAACGCACGCTGGATCCCGGAACCCGCGTGGCGGTCAGTTCCCGCAAGGAAGAAACCAGCCGCAGTTCGAACAACAGCGGCTCGGGCGCGGTCACGGTGGCCAGCAACCTGCCCACGGGCAATGCGCAACCCGGCGGCAACGACAGCAGCAGCCAGACCAGCGAAACCCGCGAAACCACCAATTACGAGATGTCCGAAACCACGCGCGAACTGACCCGCGCACCGGGGCGCATCCGGCGGGTTTCGGTCGCGGTTCTGGTCAACGACGTGCTGCAGACCGACCCCTCGACCAATGCCCAGACCTGGACGCCGCGCAGCGACGCAGAACTGTCCGACCTGCGCGATCTGGTTGCCTCTGCCGTCGGCTTTGACGCCCAGCGCGGCGATACCATCACCCTGAAATCCCTGCGTTTCGAAGCCATGCCCACCACCGGCACCCTGGCCCAGTCCTCGACCTTCTCGATGCTGGATCTGGATATCATGCGGCTGGTGCAGCTTGGCGTTCTCGGGGTGGTCACGCTGGTTCTCGGGCTGTTCGTCATCCGCCCGATCCTGACCCAGACACCGCCGCCCGCCCTTCCCGCGGCCCGTTCCCCGGACGGGTTGCCGAACCTGGCGCCGGCGCAAAGCCTGCGCGCGGAAGGGTCCGGAGCGCTGACCGGCGAAATCGATGATCGCGACACCTCGCAGAACCTTCCGGTGGTCAGCAATGACGCCCTGCCGGCCAACGCGGCCCCGGCGCCCGCAGCCGACCCCGTCGATCGGCTGCGCGAGATGATCTCGGAACGCCACGGCGAAACGGTCGAGATTCTGAAAAGCTGGATGGATAGCGAAGAGGAGCGCGCCTGATGGCTGGCTTGTTCAAACTGGAAGAATTCGACATTTCGGATACCGAAACTTTTTCCTCGGGCCCCTTTCCGGCCACCGTGCCGCGCGCCGAAGAAACCGAGGCCGTCAAGGTCAACGCCTACGAACAGGGCTATTCCGCCGGCTGGGACGACGCCGCGCGGGCCGCCGAAACCGATCAGACCCGGATCAGCACCGAGTTTGCCCACAACCTGCAGGATCTCGGGTTCACGTTCCACGAAGCGCGCAGCCACGTCATCCGGTCGCTCGGGCCGCTTCTGGATGCGCTTGTCACCAAGATCCTTCCGGAACTGTCGGCACAAACCCTGGGCCAGAGAATCATCCAGGAAATCGTGCCGATCGCCGAAAAAGCCGCCGACACGCCTATCCGGATCGAGGTGGCGCCATCGTGCCGCGCGGCCTTGCAACCATTCCTGGACGCCCACGCAAACCATCCGTTCGAGTTGGCCGAAGAGCCCAGTCTCAGCCCGGGTCAGGTCTACCTGCGCTCCGGCAAGCTGGAAAAACACATCGACCTGGAAGAGGCGCTTGCCAAGATCGAAAGCGCCGTAGCCGCGCTTGACCACACCAACAAAGAGGCCTTCTCGCATGGAAAGTGACCGCCCCGCAGACCCAACCGAAAACGGCGCACTGGCAGCGACCAACCCGCTGACCCAAGTTCCGATCGAGGTGATGATTTCGGTCGGAAAAGCGCATCCGCTGGTCGGCGACCTGCTGAAACTCAAAAGCAATTCGGTGCTGCCGCTGGACCAGAAGGTTTCGGACCCCGTCGAACTTTACGTCGGCAACAAGTTGATCGCGCGCGGCGAGTTGCAGGAACTGGACGGCGATCAGCAGGGCCAGCTGGCCGTGCGCCTGACCGAAGTCGCAACCCAGGACGGCGCGCTCTGATGCCGACCCCCGGCGCCGTTGCCGGCCGTGCCGCGGTTGCCGCAGCCGCACTGGCGCTTTTGTCCGCCGGTCCCGCCCGCGCGCAGGAACTGGCGCTGTCATTTTCCGGCGACGGGTCGCTGACCCAGGGCAGCATTCAGTTGATCCTGCTGATCACGGTGCTCAGCATCGTGCCGGGACTGGCGATCATGGTGACGTGCTTTCCGTTCCTGGTCACCGTGCTGTCGATCCTGCGCCAAGCCATCGGGCTGCAGCAGTCACCACCGAACATGCTGATCGTCAGCCTCGCGATGTTCCTGACGTTTTTCGTGATGGAGCCGGTGTTCACCGCAGCCTGGGACAAGGGGGTCAGCCCACTGCTGGACGGGCAGATCACCACCCAGACCGCATTCGTCGAATCCATGAAACCGTTTCGCGGCTTCATGGCCGGGCGAACCGATCCCGAAACCTTTTCCACGCTCGCCGACCTGCGCGCCGGTGCCGATGCGCCCGAAGTATTGTCGCCGCAGGCGTCGCTATCGATCCTGATCCCGTCCTTTCTGCTGTCGGAAATCAAGCGCGCATTTCAGATCGGTTTCCTGGTGTTTCTGCCATTTTTGATCATCGACCTGGTCGTTGCCGCCGTCTTGATGTCGATGGGCATGATGATGGTCCCCCCCGCCATCGTTTCCTTGCCGTTCAAACTGGCGTTCTTCGTGGTTGCGGACGGTTGGACGCTGGTGTCGGAAGCGTTGGTGCGCAGCTACTTCTGAAACACCACTCCAATCGGACCAGCCGCCCAACGGGGGCAGCCCGCGCCACGACGCCCCCCTAAAGAAGCCCAACAGGCGCAAGTGACCGCTGCACTATATGGATGTCCGCCTGTCGGGCGGATCTGCCTGGAATTGGGCGCGTTTCCAGAGCCCACGCACCCGCCGGTCGGCGACAATCGGAGCCAGTCACCCGAGCAGGTCGGCCAAATTAACGGACAACGAATTCGGCGTGAAGCGCGCCTGCGGCCTTGATGCTTTTCAGGATATCAATCATGTCGCGCGACGAAACGCCAAGCGCATTCAGCCCGGCGATGACCTCTGAAAGTGAGGTGCCCTCTTCGACCTCGATCAACCCATCGCCGGGGTTTTCGTCGATGGTCGCCGTGGTGCGCGGCACCACGATGGTGTCGCCTTGGGAAAACGGGTTGGGCTGTACCGCGATCGGTTGTTCCTGCACCCGGATGGTCAGGTTGCCCTGGGAAACCGCCACCCGCGATATGCGCACGTTTTCACCCATCACGATCGTGCCGGAGTTCTGATCGACAACGACCCGCGCGCGCACCTCGGGTTCGACGGTCAGCCGCTCGATCCGGCCAAGCGCATGTGCCGGCGACCGCGCCCCGGTAGCGGCGATATCCAGCACCACAGTGCCCGCGTCCTGCATCCGCGCAACCGTGCGACCGTAGGATCTGTTGATCGCTCTCTCGACCCGCTCGGCGGTGGTAAAGTCCGGCGTGCGCAGGGCCAGGCGAACAACCGCCAACCCACTGAAATCAAAGTTTATTTCGCGTTCTACCCGGGCGCCGGATGGAATGACGCCGGATGTCGGAACCCCCTGCACGACGCTGGCCCCCTGGCCCTCTGCCGAAATGCCCCCGGCGATGACCGTTCCTTGCGCGACCGCGTAGATCTGCCCGTCCGCTGCATTCAGAGGGGTCAGGATCAGGGTGCCGCCAACCAGGCTTTTGGCGTCACCAATTGCCGAAACCGTCACATCGATGCGCCCGCCCGCGCGGGCAAAGGGGGGCAGCGATCCGGTTACAAAAACCGCTGCGACATTCTTGGGCCGGAACTGTTCGCCGGAAATGTTGACGCCCAGGCGTTCCAGAATGTTGGACATTATTTCTTCGGTAAACGGCGCGTTGCGGATACCGTCGCCGGTGCCGTTCAGGCCGACGACCAGCCCGTAACCGATCAGATCGTTGCCGCGGACCCCATCGAATTCCACCAGATCCTTGATCCGGACTTTTCCGGCCTGCGCTGGCCAGGCGGCAAGAACGCAGCAAAGGACAAGGCAGAAAAACCGCTTCATTTCATGTACTCCGCCAGGCTGAGCCGCGACATCCGCACGGTCAGGGCATACAACGTGTCCAACTGGTTGCGGACCGCTTCCAGCCGGGTCGCGGTTTCGTATGGGTCGACCGCGACCAGTTCGTTCCGGCTGATTTCCAGCGCGGTCTTTTCCGCAGCGTTCCGCGCCGATGCGTTTTCGATATGTGCCTGCGCCGACCCGATTTCAGCGCGCACGATCACCATGTCGGATTCGCCTGTCAAAAGCTGCTCGCCAGCCCTTTTCGCCAGGGCGGCGCGTTCGGTCGTGTTCCCGGCCAGTGCGCCATCCCCGACCAGTGCCGCCAGGGCAAACCCCTTGATCACCGATCGAACCCCGGGATCGAGCGCGGTCGTCGTCACCGTCGTGCTGTCCGAATCCGACAGTTTGAAAGGCGCAAGGCTGTTGGTCGATCCGGTATAGGCGATGGTTTCATAGCCGCCGCCGGGGGTGTCGAACCAGGCATCGACGGCGGCTTCGACACCGGCTGCGGTGGTTTGCGAGGCGATCGCGCCCTTCAATGCGGTCAGGATCGTCCCGGCGTCGGCCAGCGCTGGCCGGTCCGTTGCCGCGCCCGAGAACGCATAGCGGTCGGCAACCTGCATGTTGAACGTGGAAATCACCGCCCCCAGCTTGTTCTTGGCGTCTGCGGTGGTGGTCTGGATCATGTTGGGATGTTCCGAGTTTCCTGCAATCAGCAGGGCGGTTCCCAGCTTGTCGGAATGCTTCTGGACGGTTTCCGCCGCCGCCTGCATCGCATCGGTGAATAAGGCAGCCTCGGCGGTCGAGGTCTGGTAGGCCGACAGCGCCTTCAGCGAGCGTTCCAGCCCGACGATGGGCGCGTAGTCGCTGCCCGCCACCGACGAAAGATCGTTTTTGCGACCACTGGCCATTTCTTCGCTGAGCCGGGCCAGGTCAGACTTGATCTGAACGTTCTGCCGCCGGGTGCGGAAGGTCAGTGCCAGGTCGCCCACGGAAAGATAGTTCATGGTTCAAAGTCCCAATAATGTCTGGATCAGCTTATCGACCGTCGAGACGACCCGCGCGTTTGCAGAGTAGGCCTGTTCGATCAACAAGAGCTGTTGCATTTCATAGTCCGTGTCCACGCCACCCTGCAGTTCCAGCGATTTCAGCGTGTCGACCTGGGCGGTGGCAAAGCTCATCGCGGAATCGGCCTGCCGGATGTCGGCCTTGTTGAGCGACAGCAGGTCGCCGGCCAACCCGCTGGCTGATCGCGCCGCCCCCAAAAAGCCGCCCGACGCCGGGGGCGTTTTTGCCCGGGTCAAGGCGTTGCCCAGCGCGGTCAGGCCGGCGGCGTTGCCCACATCACCGGGTGCGGTCGCGCCCAAACCATCGCGCAAACGCCACACGCCACCGCCAGCCGCCGGGTCGACCAGCGCGTTGACCGAGATGCGCCCGGCCAGCCCAACTTCGTTGGCGCTGTTGAAGGCGGCGCCGCCATCAGTGAACAGGCCGGGGTCGGTGGCGCCAAGCGTCGGGTCAACGGTCGGGTCGGCGAACCGTTCGATCATGTCGCGCGCCACCGCATCCAGCCGGGCCTGCGCGGTTACCGCCTGGCTGTCGCGAACGTCGAACAGACCGGCGAGCTTTCCACCGGCCAGCGGCCCGCCCGGACCGGGCGACACGGCCTGGCCGTTGATCGTCAGCCCCGACAAGGATGACGAGCCGTATTTCATCTGCGGGATGATCAGGTTGACTGGCGTGAACCCGACCGTGGCGGGCTTTCCGTCCAGCAGGATCGCGCCGCCGGGGGTGAACAGTGCGATCTGGCCGCCGTCGCGGGCTACCTGGCGCAAGGGAACCAGTTGCGAGATCCGGTCGATAACCTGCTGACGCTGGTCCATCAGCGCCGTGGCATCATAGCCAGCGGCCAGCTGGGTGCGGATTGCACCGTTCAGTTGGGCGGCCTGTTGCAGGCCATCGTTCAGTTGGGTCACGGTGCTGGCGATCTCATGATCCGCCGACAGCCGTAGGGCCTGGATGCGATCGGAAACCTGGTTGAACTTGGCTGCCAGCCCCTTGGTCGCCGACAGAACCGCGTTGAGCCGGGATTGCGAATCGGGGCGGCTGGCGGATTCGATCAGCGATGTTTCCAGCTGGTTGACCACACCGGTCAGCGATTGAGGGTCTTCGGGCGACCCCAGCGCCTTTTCGAGGTCGCTCAGGAATCCGGTCGCGGTCGACGACTGGCCAAGAGCCGCATCGGCAAGCCGCCTTTCGGAAATCACGTTTTCGTCGACCCGGCGGTAGACGCCGTTGATTGCAACGCCGGCGCCGCGCCCGCCAAGCGAGCGCGACGACAGTTCCAGTTCCCGCCGCCCGTAGCCATCGGTCAGCGCGTTGGACACGTTCGACGAAACGACCTCGACAGCGCGGGCGGCCGCGGTCAGGCCCGAGAGCGCGTTGGAAAGCGAACCCGAAATGCTCATTTCATGCTTCCTTTGTCACCACCCCGGCCCCTGGGCCCATCCTGGATCATCGCTTGATGTTGGTTGTCTCCTGCAGCATTTCGTCGACGGTCTGTATCACTTTCGCGTTCGAGGAATACGCCCGCTGGGTCTGGATCAGCTGGGTCAATTCGTGCGCGACATCAGTGGCGGATTCTTCGCGCGAAAACCCGACGACTTCCCCCGTCGGCCCGTCGCCCGCATCCCACAGGAAGAACGAGCCGCTTTCCGGAGACACCTGATAGGCCTGGTTGTTCAGCGAAATCAGGCCGTTCGGGTTGGGCACGTCCACCAGCGGAATCTGGTAGATGGTCCGGGTAAAGCCGATGTCGTAGACAGCGTTGACGAAGCCGTTGGCGTCGACCTCTACCGATGTGAGGTTGCCGACGGGTGATCCGTTCTTGTCGATCGACACCGGGGCGAAACTGTCCGAAAGCTGGGTCATGCCCGAGGGGTCGCCAATGGTGCCGATGGTCAGGTCCAAAGGGCCGCCCGCGAGGGTCAGCGTGACCGTGCCGGTGGTCGAATTGTAGGCGCTGCCGGCGCTGCCGGTAACCTTGGTCACCGATGCAAGCGTGCCGCCGTTGGCCTGGGTCGCGTCGAAAACTAGCGTGTATTGCCCGACCGTCGCACCGCCCGACGCACCATCCTTGATCGTCATGGTCCAGGTGTTGGACGCGCCGGTTGCCGGCACCGTCGGGGCAAAGCTGACGCTCAGGTTTTCCGACGTGCCGAGATTGCCGAAGTATTCAATGGAAAGATCCTGCGTGGCGCCCGAAGAGCCAGCCCGGGTTTCGGTGGCGGGCAGGTTGACGCCCAGCGTCATCTTGGTGGTCGGGTCGCCGGCGAACTGGTTGACGTTCACCCGTACCGGCTGCAGCCCGGCCACGGTGTCGCGCGGATATGTGGGCATGGTGCCGTCGATATTGGCCGGCCATCCCATCAGGACCATGCCGGTTTCCGTGGTCAGGATGCCGTCGGCGTCGGGCCGGAACGACCCGGTGGTCATCAGCATCATCGGAAAGTTCGAGGTCGTCGACTGAAGCGACACCGCCGAGGTCACCGGCAACATGCCCCGACCGTTCACCGCCAGGTCAGTCGAGTTCGAAGTCGAGATCAGCGGCCCGCGTTCGTCGATCAGCCGTTGCGTGGTGGTGCGCACGCCGCCCGCCGAATAGACCCCGGCCCCCCCGTTGATGACCTGCGAATGAAAGTCGGCCTGGGCGCGCTTGTATCCGTAGGTGGCCGAGTTCGCGATATTGTCGGCGATTGTCGCCAGCTTGGTCGCGTTCGAGTTCAACCCGGCCACGCCGGCATTGAGGGACGAGGAAATTGTCATGGGTAGCGCCTTTCTGATGCCATTGATCCCTAATTTGGAATCAGGGTTAGAACAGGCGGGCTTAACAGCAGGCTAACGCGGACAATTTTATTGTTCGCCAGGGGGGCGTCTGAGCAGGATCAGTTCGACCCGGTTGTTACGTTCGGCCATCGGGTTGCGGGCGACCGGCACGCGGTCGGCAAAGCCCGACACCCGCTGCACCCGATCAGGCGCAAGTCCCGTTCCGGCCAGCATCCGGCGCAACCGGTCGGCGCGCGATGACGACAGATCCCACACCGGGTTGTTGCGCAGCACCACCGGACGCGATGTCGTGAACCCGTTGACGGCAACGCTATTGTCCACCAGCGCGAACACCTCGCCGACCATCGACACCAGTTCTTCGAGCACCGGCGTCGGTTCGTTGCTGTCGCCGCGAAACAGGGGTTCGCCCGGCAAGTCGAACAGCTCGACGATCAGCCCTTCGTCGGTGACCTTCGTCACGATGTGGCGCAGCGCGCCGTCGCTGACCATGCTTTCGCCGGACTTGCCGGTCAGCGCATCTTCGATCGCGGAAAACTGCGCCTCTTGCAGTCCCGCGGCTTCTTGCGCTGGGTCGACGCCCGAACTGCCCCGCGCCGCGTTTGATTCGGTCGGTTTCTTGAGCGACGCCCCGGTGCCGTTTTGCGCCAGCGTTTCTTCCGAAAACACGCTGTCGCCGCCGAACGACCCTTCGCCGCCGCCGGATATCCGGTTGATCGGGATAGTCGGGCTGAAATAGTCCGCGATGCCCTTGCGTTGCTTTTCCGTCGTCGCGTTCAGCAGCCACATAAGCAGAAAGAAGGCCATCATCGCCGTCACGAAGTCGGCATAGGCGACTTTCCAGGCGCCACCATGATGCCCGCCGCCAGCAATGATTTTCTTTCGCTTAATGATGACTGGCGCGTTTTGCTGCGCGCTCATCCCACCACCTCTTTTTTCACCCGGGATCAGATGTAGCAACAGGTGGTGAAGACCGGTTTAACCTTTAAAATTTTACCCGGATTTCGCCGCGCCCCCGGCCGGGCATACCGTCAGGTTACCAGGATCGGGGAATTTCGTTGTTTGTGTAACATTTTTCTTGTCCGAGTCTTTGGATCATGTTAATTCGACCAAGCGGTCGATTAATGTCCACCCCAGGAAAGGACCAGCGATGGACGCGTTCATCTGCGACGCAATCAGAACGCCAATAGGCCGGTACGGCGGCGCGCTCAGCTCAATCCGCGCCGACGATCTGGCGGCGGCGCCGATTTCCGCTCTGATCGCCCACAACCCGCATGTGGACTGGGACCGGCTGGATGACGTGGTTTTCGGCTCGGCCAACCAGGCGGGCGAAGACAACCGGAACGTCGCGCGCATGGCGGCGCTGCTGGCCGGGCTGCCGGTCAGCGTGCCGGGCACCACCATCAACCGGCTCTGCGCCTCGGGGATGGACGCGGTGGGCATGGTGGCACGCGCGATCCGCGCCGGCGATCAGGACATGGCCATCGCCGGCGGCGTCGAAAGCATGAGCCGCGCGCCTTTCGTCATGCCCAAGGCCGAGGCCGCCTTTTCCCGCCGGGCCGAGATTTTCGACACCACCATCGGCTGGCGCTTCGTGAACCCGAAGATGCGTGACGCCTACGGCACCGATTCGATGCCCGAGACCGCCGACAACGTCGCCGCCGACTACGCAATTTCGCGCGAGGACCAGGATGCCTTTGCCGCGCGTTCACAGGCGCGCTGGGAAGCGGCGCACAAGGCCGGTATCTTCAAGGACGAAATCCTGCCGATCACGGTGCCGCAGCGGCGCGGCGATCCGGTGATCGTCGATACCGATGAACACCCGCGCCCCAGCACCACGGCGGAAAAGCTGGCCAGGCTGCGCCCGATCAACGGGCCGGACCTGAGCGTGACCGCCGGCAATGCCTCGGGCGTCAACGATGGGGCGGCGGCGGTGCTGATCGCCTCGGAAGCCGCCGCGCGGGAAAACGAGCTGCAGCCGATGGCGCGCATCGTCGGCATGGCGGC
>JAJRUE010000252.1 GCA_024277955.1 Alphaproteobacteria bacterium
CCCAATGCGCTGAGACCTTCCGAGGTCGTGGTGGCGAGGAAGCTTTCGAACACGGCTGGCCTACGGGTTGGTGCTGGCTGGCGGGGTCAGTCCCGGCAGCGTCGGAAGGGTGGCCGTCGCGCCGGGCTGGGCAGGGTCAGGCTGGCCGGGGGCGGATTGAGCGGGCGCGGATTGGCCGGGCGCGGCGGGGGGCGGCGGGGTCGTGCCCGATCCGGGGCTTGCCGGGGGCGTTCCGGTTTGCGCGCGCGCCACGCTGGGCCTGAGCAGCTGCGGGTTGCAGGGCTGCGACACCACGTTTGGCGTCACCCCGGCGGTGCCCAGAAAGTCCAGCAGGTTGCTGGCGGCCAGCGCAAAGTTCAGGTTGCGCAGCTCGCCCTGGCGCACAAAGGTGTTCACCCCGACCACGCGACCGCACATGTCGATCAGCGGCCCGCCCGAATTGCCCTGCGACAGCGGCGCCGAATGCACCACCGCGCGGGTGGCGCCGACCAGGGTCTGTTCGGCGTTGACGGTGCCATCGGTGACGGTCAGCGCCGGCACCGCGCCGCTGTTGCCGTTGCGCAGATCCTGATAGGCGGAATCGCTGCTCAGAACGTCGCCCGGATAGCCCGCGGCGATGACGTTTTGCAGCCGCAGAGACTGTTGCGGGCGCAGCAGCGAAAAGCTGCGTTCGTTGGCGCCCGAGATGCGCAGCAGCGCGAAATCGGTGCCGGTGCGGGTAAAGGGGCCGGCCAGTTTCAGCACTTCGGCCCGGCGCAACCGGCCCAGCGACCGGTTAGTCACGAAGATTTCCTGCCCGGCGCTGTCCTGCACCACGTGAAAGTTGGTCACCACCAGATCCGGCGCGATGAAGAACCCGGACCCGGTTTCGACCCCTTCGGCGCGGGTGGTCATCACCATGACGGTGCGCGCTTCGATGAATTCCAGCAGCGAGGCGCCGTCGGGGTTGGCCGGGGCAGAGGCTTCGGCGCTGCCGTCGGCGGCGACTTCGGGCACGCGCACGCGGCTGGGGTCGGGCGGCAGGATCGCGGTGGGATCGGCCTGGGTCCGGTCGCCCGGTTCGCCGCCAGGCAGGCCGGGTTGCGGCGGCAAGAGGCCTTCGATGGTGCGCCCGTCGGGCATCAGAAGCGTGCCGTCGTCGCGGCACTGGGCCCCGGCAAGCGCCGCGCGCAGCCGGTCGCGGCGTTCGATCAGCGACGCGTTGACCCCGGCCACAAGGGCCGCCGATTCCACCGCCCCCACGGCGCGGGCGTTGCGGCTGTCGGGGAAAATCCGGGTGCCCGGCAGCAGCAGCCAGAACAGCGTGACCCCGGCCAGAAGCAGCAGGATCAGCAGCGGCAGCCAGGCAAAGACGCTCAGACGCGCGCGGTCGTTGCGGTCGTTGCGGTCGTTGCGGTCGCGCCTGTCGGCGGCCACAGCCGTGCCGGCAACCGCCCCCGCCGCGGCGCCCCCGGCGGCCCCGGCGACCGCGCCGCCAGCATTGTTGCCCGCGCCGCCCGCGCCACCGCCCGGCGATTGCCCGGCGGCCGCGCCTGCCGCCAACCCAGCCGCCGCGCCGGCCGCTGCTCCCCCCGGTGCGGCGCTGCCGGCGTCGGGGGCCGGGGCCGGGCGGGCTTCGACTTCGGCCCGGCTCAGCGGCGGCGGCGCCGAAAGCGGCAGGAACCGTCCCAGCGTCGCCGCGTAATGGCGCGACCGGGCCTGGGCGTCGCGCCCGACATCGGCCGGCAGCATCCCCCAGTTGATGATCACCGGCCGCCCGTCGACCACCCAGATATCCTTGCCGGGGTCGTTGGCGACATACAGCGCCGCCCCCACCAGGGGGCCGTCTTCCGGGTCGGCCAGTACATCGCGCAGCGCGCGCAGCTGGCGGCTGACGATGGCGCCGATGCGCGCCTGTTCGTCGTCGGCCAGCGCCGCCAGCGGTTTGCCTTCGCCGGAAAACTCGGTGTACCAGGCGACGCTGGCGGGGGCCGCGTCATTGCCGTGGCTGACCAGCGGTTCGGCGAACAGCGCTGCGGTCTCGGCGGAAACCTTTTCGCTGAGCGCCAGTTGCAGCGCCGGGTAGCTGTCCAGCGCCCGCCGCCCGCCGAATTCGAGGCACTGATCCAGGGCGATCTGCGACTTGGTCAGGAAGTGTTCGGCCATCGGTTCTAGTCCCCCTGGGAGCGGCGCAGGCGCACCGTCGCTTGTTGGTTGATCTCGGGCTGGCGCTGGTCGCACTGGGCGTCGCCTTCGCCGGACAGGGCGCAGCGCAGATCCCGGCGGTAGATGTAGGTGTTGTCCGAACAGATCAGATTGCCCGGTTCGCGCAGCTCAAGCCGCCCGTCGGCTGCGAACCGGCCGCTGATCGGGCCTTCGCAGGTGGTGCCGTTGGTGGCCGACATCTTTTCGGTGCCGTTGCCATTGCTGTCGAAACACATGTCCCACTGGGTGTAGGTGACTTCGACCCCGGTCTGCCGGTTGCGCGCCTGGTAGTTCGAATCCAGCGACCAGCAGCCCGCCAGCGATGCGAGATCGCCCCGCCGCCAGGCGTCTTCGTCGATGCCCGGGGCAAGCGTCGGTTGCGGGGCAGGCTGAGGCGCAGGCTGGGGCAGCGGTTGCGGCGCGACCGGCGGGGCAAAGCGCGCCTCGCACTGGCGCCCGGCCAGTTCCTTTTCCAGGGCGCGGATTTCGCGCAGCAGCGCGTCATTGGTTTCGCGCAGATCGACCAGCCGGCGGGCAGCGGCGATTTCCTGCTGGCTTTGGCACAGGCGCGGAAACCAGTAGTCGATCCAGCCGGCCCGGACGCCGCAGGCCTGGATCGTGGCATAGGCGGCGATCCCGGTGATCCCCGCCAGGCCCAATGCCATCAATATAATACCGACGCGCAACATGACTGATCCAAATAAAAAAATACTTCAGATATTCATCTTCTTGTAACTAAAGGCCATCTGCGCTTTTCGGTCAACCGCCGCGTCGGCCTGTTCGATGACAGATTTTGTCAGCGGTGAAACCTCGATGACAGCGAAAGTCATTTCACGCGGGCAAAAAATTGTCCTAGCATTCGAAGCGATTGAAACCACGCATATGTCCGCGCCGCTCAGTCCGGGGCGGGCGCCGGGAAATTGGAAGGGGGCGCGGATGCGCATCATCGGCACATGGATCGGCGACGACGGCAAGGCAGGCGATCTGGCCGCGCACCTGGCCGACAATGCGATGCAGGCGCGCGCGCTGGACGAAAGCGGGCTGGAGGATCTGCTGGACCAGGGGCCGGGCGATCTGTCGGCGATCGTGGTCGACACCTGCGGGCTGGAAGACGCACAGGCCGATGCGCTGGTGGCGCGGCTGGCGCGGATCGGCCCGCCGGTGCTGGCGCTGTTCAGGCTGCCCGCCGGGGTGCCGTTCCGGCTGCGCCGCGAAGCGCTGGTGGCGGCGGGCGCGGCCGATGTCTGCCAGGAAAGCGATGACGAGGCCGACCTGATCGTGCGCCTCCGGTCGCTATGCATCCTGACCGACCAGCCGCGCATCCTGGTGGTGGACGACGACCACGCGATCGCCGACTGGGTGGCCGAGGAACTGCACGAAATCGGGATGAACGTGGTGCTGGCTCACACGCTGGCGGGCGCGCGCGCCGCCTTCCGGGCGGGGCCGGTGGATGCGCTGATCGTCGACCGGCAGCTGCCCGATGGCGACGGGCTGACCTTTGTGCGGGAACTGCGCCAGGCGCGCATCGCCACCCCGGCCCTGCTCTATACCGCCATGACCGACATCGCCGACCGGGTCGACGGGCTCGAAGGCGCCGGCGCCGACGACTACCTGTGCAAGCCCGCCCACGCCAACGAGCTGCGCGCCAGGGTGCGGGTGCTGCTGCGCCCGCGCCAGTCGGAGGACCAGCTGATCTTCGGCCCGCTCGAACTGTCGCGGCGCGACCGGATCGTGCGCTGGCGCGGCGTCCGGGTCGAGATGCGCCGGCGCGAAGTGGACATGCTGATCTACCTGGCCGAACGCGCCGGGCTGGCGATCCCGCAGCAGATGCTCTACCTGGATATCTGGGAAAAGGTCTATATGGATGTCGGCTCGAACCCGGTATCGGCGACCAAGCACCGGATGGTCACCGGGCTGCGCAGCTTCATCGAGGCCGCGGGCGAAACCTGCCCCGCCTTCATCGAGACCGGCGGCAACTGCTATACGTTCCGCCCCGAAGCGCTGCTGGATCAGGCGACCGGGGCCGCGCCCTCCGGGCCGGCATGACCTGGCTGGCGGATCCGCGGCCCCGGGCGCTGTTGCGCCGGCTGTCCAGCGGCGTGCTGTTCTACACGATGATGGGGGTGGCGGCGGCGGGCGCGCTGGCGCTGTCGCTGTCGATGGTCGATCGCGCCGCCCGGAGCGACCGCGCCGAGATGGAGCGCACCCAGACCCGGCTTCTGTCGGTGCTGCGCGACGACGGCCTGTCGGGGCTGAGCTTTCAGCTGGACGTTCTCGACCGGGCCGGCCTGCCGGGGTGGGAAAACTTCGACCTGGTGCTGTGGCGGCTGGCCGGGGGGGGCTGGAAACAGCACCGCGCCACCTCCGAGCGGATCGCCGGGGCGCTGGCATCGCCGCCCGAAACCCCCGACACCCTGCGGCGGATCGGCGGCGACAGCTACCGCATCCTGACCCCGGATATCGCGGCGCTGTCGCGCGGCTGGACCCTGCCGATGGGCGATGTGGCCCTGTCGCTCGCCTTTCGTCAGCCAGGCCAGGAAATGCGCACCGCGCGCGACGTGTCGATCGCGGTCTGGTCGGGGCTGGCGCTGGCCTTTCTGGTGGGCAGTTTCCTGATGGCGAACCACAAGCGCCGCTATCGGGACGGGCTGCGCGAAATGAACCAGCTGCTGGAACGGTTCTCGACCGGCGAAACCGGCCTGCGCATTCCCGAAACCACGCCCGCGCCCGAGCTGCGCGAACTGGCGCGCCGGCTGAACCGGGTGCTGCCGCTGATCGACGAACTGGTGTCGGGGCTGCGCTATTTCTCGGCCAACATGGCGCATGAGCTCAAGACCCCTTTGCAGCTGATCCGCAACGATCTGTCGCGGATGCGCACCGCCCGCACCCCGGCGGCGCGCGCCGAGCTTGCCGACGGCATCGACCGGACCATCGACCAGGCCAACGCGCGCATCCATTCGCTGATGCAGTTCTTCCGGCTCGAAGCGGGGGCCGACATTCCCATGCGGCGGGCCCTGGATCTGAGCGATCTGGCCGAGGTGGCGGTGGACGACATGCTGGACGTGCTCGAACGCGACGACCGCCGGGTCCGGATCGAGATCGCGCCGGGTCTGCGGGTGCGCGGCAATCGCAGCCTGCTGGACCTGATGATTTCCAACCTGCTGACCAACGCCGCGAAATACGCGCCCCCGGGGGCCGAGATTTCGGTGTCGCTGGCCGGCGACCCCCAGGGCCGGAGGTTTCGCCTGACGGTGGCCAACAGCGGCGGAGGCTTTCCGCGCGACGTGCGCGCCCGCGCCTTTGAACGGTTTTCGCGCGCGCGCTCCGACGACCAGGTGCCGGGGACCGGCATCGGGCTCAGCCTGATCCGCGCCATCGCCGACCGGCACGGGTTCGAGGTGTCGATCAGCCCCAGCGACGATATCGCCGAGGTGGTGATCACCGGGGCGCAGGCGCAACAGACGGGGGCGCGGTCCGGGGCGCAAGGGGCGTCCGGCGCGCAATCCGCGGCGGGGGGGCGATGACGGTCCGGCGGCGGGGTGGTGCGTGGCGGCGCGCGGCGATGGGGCGCGCATCGCGCGGGCCTGTGTGGGTCCTGCGGGTTTGGGCGGCGGTCTGGCTGGCCGCGGCGGCCGCGCTGGCGGCGGTGCCGGGGCCGGCGGTGGCGCAGGTCGGGGCGGCGGGCGCGCCGCTGGCGACGGCGCTCACGCTTGCGCGCCGGGGCGAAGCCCGCGCCGACCCCTGGGTGGTGGCGGCGGCGGCGCGGATGCTGGCGGCGGGCCTGGAGGCGATTGGGGCCGCGACGTTGCCGCCGGTCCGGCTTGATGGCGCCCGCCCGCTGGCTGATCCGGTCGCCGCGATCGCCGCCACCGCCCGGTTTCTGGCGCGCGGCGACGCCCGGCTGCTGGGCTATCTCGACGGGCTGGCCGGCCCAGCGCCGCCCCCCGGCGGCCCGGCCCGCATCCTTGCCTTCGAGATCAGTCCCGGCGTGCCGGCGCAACTGCGCCTGACCCTGCCGGGGCCGACCACCCTGTTCGCCGCCTGGCCGCGCGGCGGGGCGGTTGGCGCGCGGGTGCGCGATGGCGGCGGCGCGGTGCTGTGCCGGGAGGCGGCGCTGGCTTCGGCGCGGGGCTGCGCGCTGCCGGCGGGCGCGCTGCGGATCAGCTTCTCGAACCGTTCGGGGCGGGGGGCGCTGGTCATCCTGTGGGGGCGCTAGGCGATGCGGCGCCGGGTCTTTCTGCTGCTGGTGGCGGTTCCGGGTGCGGTTCCGGGTGCGGTTCGGGGCGCAGTTCTGGGCGTGGTCTTGGGCGCGGGTCTGGCCTCTCTCGGGATCGCCGCCGGCGCGCCGCAGCGCTTTGCCCTGCTGGTGGGGGTTTCCGAATACCCGGCGGCGCCGACGCTCGAAACCCTGCGCGGCCCGCCCAATGACGTGCAGCTGATGCAGGACACGCTGGGCGCGATCTGGGGCCAGAGCGCGCGCATCACCCGCCTGTCCAACGGCGATGGCGGCGGGTATCGCGCCCCCACCCGGGCCGCGATTTTCGACGCGCTGGAGCGGATCGCCACCGCCGCCGGGCCGGGGGACGAGGTGCTGGTCTACCTGGCCGGGCACGGCACCCAACTGCCGGTCAGCGATCCGGCGCGGCAGGCAAGCGAAGCCGACGGGCTGGACGAGGTCTTTCTGCCGTCGGATTTTTCACTGCGCATCGAAGCCGACGAGGTGACCATCGCCAACCAGATCCTGGACGACGAATTCGGCCGGGCCTTTGACGCGATCCTGCGCACCGGCGCGACCCTGTGGCTGGTGGCCGACCTTTGCCACTCGGGCACGCTGGAGCGCGGCGGGGTGGACAGCGTGACCTCGCGCTACGCTTTTCTGGGGCTGCGGCCGGGGATGCGGCTGCACAACCTCACCCCGCTGGCGCAGCGCGCCCCGTTGCCCGAAGGCGCGCCGGGCCAGCCAAGGGCCGGGCCGGAGGGCGAAGCCCCGGCGCTCACCGACATCCCCGGCACCGCCACCGCGGGCCGCTTCATCGGCTTTTATGCTGCGGGGCCGGGGGCGGAAAGCGTCGAGATGCCGATTGCCGTCGGGCCCGAGGGCGAACGCCGGGTGCACGGGGTGTTCACCTACAAGCTGGCGCAGCTGTTGCGGCGCGGGCAGGCGCGCAGCTACCGGGCGCTGGCCGAGCAGCTTGAGCGGGCGTTCTGGGGCTGGGGGCAGGGGCTTCCGCGGCCGGTGTTTTCGGGGGTGCTGCAGGGCGACCAGATGCTGCGGCGCGCCGATGGCGGCGCCATTGCCCTGGCCGCGCGCGACGGCGGCTATATCGCGCGCGCCGGCCTGCTGGACGGGCTGCGGCGCGGCGATCTGCTGGCGATTTACGCCGAGGACGCGCCGGGCGCGCGCCCGATCGCCCATGCCCGCGTGATCCGGGCCGAGCTGGACTATTCCAGCCTGCGCCTGCTGCGCGACGCGCGGGCGGGCGGTGACCGGATAGACGAGATGATCCGCCGCGAAGGCCTGGCGCCGGAAACCTGGCGCGACCGCTGGCTGGCCGACCGGATGGCGGGGTTCGTCGCGCGCCGGGCGCCGGATGCGCTGGTCGGGGCCGGGGCGGAAACGGCGGCTGGAACTGCGGGAACGGCGCAAGCCGGCGTGCGCCCTCGCGGCTTGCGGGTGGCGCTGGCCG
Organism: Alphaproteobacteria bacterium; assembly: GCA_024277955.1. Taxonomy (GTDB): domain Bacteria; phylum Pseudomonadota; class Alphaproteobacteria; order Rhodobacterales; family Rhodobacteraceae; genus JAJRUE01. The sequence continues at coordinate 7,872 of JAJRUE010000252.1, forward strand.
GGGCGATGCCGCCGGCGCTGCGGGCACGGATCGGGCGGGCGGCGCGCGCGGCAAGCGACGGGGCGCAGCCGGTGCGCCTGGTGCCGGCGGACACCGGGGCCGACCTGCGCCTGGTGGCGCGCGACCGCCGGCTGGTGTTCCTGCCGGCGGCGGCGCGATACGCCCGCGCCCGCGCCCAAGCCTATTCGCTGGCGCTAAGCGGTCTCAGCGAGGAAACCATCGCCGCGGCCCTGCGCCAGATCGCCAAGGCCCAGTCGTTGTTGCGCATTTCGGCGCAGTTGTCGCGCGCGCCGATCGTGCGGCGGCTCGCCACCCGGGTCACGGTGCGCGGCTGCGGCGATGGCGCGGCCCGGCGCTTCGCAGCGGGGGCGGCGCGCGCGCCCGGTGACGGGCCGATCGTCGTGCGCGACTGCGACACGGTCACGCTGAGCTTCACCAACCGCGGCGCGGCGGCGGTTGACCTTTCGCCGCTCTACATCGATCCGCAGGGCCGCATCTACTATCTGCGCGGCTATCCCGACGGGGCCTATTTCGGGCTGCGGGTGCCGCCGGGCGAAAGCCGAGAGGTGGTCTATCAGGAGCGGCTGGCCGACGGGGCCGCCACCGGCGACATGCAGTTGCTGGTGCTGGCGGTGCCGGCCGATCCGGAGGCGCTCTACCCGCGCGACTTCCGCTATCTCGAGGGCGACCTGCCGCCCGAAGACCGCAGCCGCGCCGTGGCGCCGGGCGGCGACGGGCAGACCGGGGCGGTGCTGATCGCGCTGCGGCTCGAACGATGAGCGGGGCCGCCATGCTTGCCCGATGCCGGTGCCTGTCCTACAGTTTTGCCGGGACTTGCAGGGGTGAGGGAATGCAGCAGTTTACCGGCATGGCAGACCGGCTCCGGCCCGGGCTTTGGCGCTGGCGCAGGGTCGGGGGCGCGGCAAGGGGCTGGGCCCGGTTGGCCGTGACTGCGGCGCGCGCCGTCCCGATCCAACGCCGGGCCTCTGCCGCGTGACCGTGGCGCTGGCTCGTCGCGCTGGTTCTGCTGGCGGCGGCTGCGGTGCAGGGCCACGCCGGATCGGATGCTACCCCAAATGCCGCTCCGGATGCCGCCCCGGACGCTGTCGTGCGCCGGTCGGCTGAAGAGATGGCCCGGCTGGGGGCCGAGACGCGCGACCCGGTGTTGCTGATCGGGGCGCTGACGACCATGCTCGGGGCCGGGGCGACGCTTGCCGCCGACGATCCCTGGGATGCGGCGCGCTACCTGGCGCTGTTGCAGGACATCAGCGCCGCCCGGGGCGGGCGCTACGACGACCAGATCGCCCGGCTGACCGGCGGGTTTCGCGGCACCGCCAGCGGCCCGAGCCGCTATGACATCGCGCTTGCACCGGGGGAACGGGCGTCTTTCGTGTTGACCGTCGTGCAGGGGGAAAACGCGATCATCGAAGCGCGGCTGAAACGCGGCAGCGACGGCGGCGACATCGACCTCGAAGTGCTTGGCCCCGACGGGCAGGTGCTGGCCGCCGACCGCGGCCCGGCCAGCGGCATCCCGGGGATCGGCGTCTATGCCGAGTTCCGGCCCGCGAACTGCCAGGACGTGACCGTGGCGCTGGTCAATGTGGGCGCCGCGCGCGCGCGCCTGGCGCTGATCGCCCCGCCGGCGCTGGACCAGGATTGTGAACGCTAGCGGCGGCGCGTGGGGGCTGGCCGGCTGGCCGGTCCGGCGGCTGGCCCGCAGGCTGGCGTGGCGGGGGGCACGGTGGGGGGTGCGGTGGGGGGCACGGCAGCCGGCCCGGCGACTGATCCGTGTGCTCATCCGCACGCTGACCCGCAATCTGGCCCGCAGGCCGACATGGCGACCGGCCCTCAGCCTGTTCCGCAGCCTGACCCGCTGGACCCGGCCGGTGCTGCTGGCCGCCGCGCTGGGGCTGGCCCTGCCGCCGCCTGCCGTCCGGGCGCAGGGGTTGGGGCTTTTCCAGGCGCTCGAACAGGCGGAACTCACCCCCGACAACCTCGAACGCCTTGCCGCCGGGATGCGCCAGAGCGCGCTCAGCCTCGATGACACCGCGTCGGTGGCGGTGCAGATCGCCAACTGGCTGCAAGAACGCGACCGCGTGGACGAAGCCGTTGCGACGCTGGAATTCTTCATGCAGGAGCTCGCGCGCAAGGCCGGACCGGATCACGAACACGTCCTGTGGCTGATGGCGACGCTGGCCGATGTGCAGGCCAGCGCCGGGCGGCATAAGCTTGCGCTGCGCCTGCACCGCAAGGCGCTGGCCGGGCAGTTGCGCACCATCGGGCGGGATGCGCCGGCCACCCGGCTGAACATGCTGCAGACCGCCATGCTTCTGGACAAGCTGAACCGGCCCGGCGAAGGCGCCGACCTGATGGCCGAGATGGTCGCGTCGGCCGAGCGCGCCGGCGGCGGGCTGGGCCGCAACGCGCTGCTGGCGCGGATCGATCTGGGCTGGATGCTGATCCGGGCCGGCCGGCGCGACGAGGCGCGCAAGGTGTTTTCGCTGTTCGACCAGCGGCTGCAAAAGCTTTTGAACCGGGCGCGCCCGCCGGGCGATCTGCTGTTGGCGCTGGGGCGCAAGCTGACGGGCGCCGGGCAGACGGCGCGCGCCGCGCGGGCCCTGCGCGCGGCCCATGAGGCGATGCGCGGCGCCGGCGCCAGCGCGGATGAACTTTCGCAGGTGCGCACCTTGCTGGCGGATGCGCTGATCGTCAGCGGCGATGTCGAGGCGGCGCTGCCGCTGATCGGCGAGACGCTGGACCGGGTGCGCCAGCGGTCGGGGGCGCAAAGCCGCGCCTATCTCGAGGCGCTGGACCAATACAGCCGGGCGCTGCGCACCGCCGGCCGGATCGAGGAAAACGCCGCCGTGATCGACCAGCGGCTGCGCCTGGCCCGGCGGCTTTTCGGGCCCGACGACGTGGCGGCGCTGAACGTGGAAAAGGAACGGCTGGCGGCGCTGCTCGAAGCCGGGCGCAACGCCGAAGCGCTTGAGATCGCCCGCCGGGTGCTGGCCGGGTTCGAACGCGCCTACGGGCGGCGCGACATGCGCAGCTTCGAGGTCCGGCTGCAATATACGCTGGTGCTGGGCACGATCGCGCCGCTGGAAGACGCGCTTGCGGCCTGGGACGAACTGATGGCCGAGGCTACCGACTGGCTTGGCGCGAACCACCCCGACCTGACGCGCATCCGCGCCGGGCGGGCGATGACCCTGGCGCTGCGCGATCCGGCCGCCTCGAAAGCGGCGCTGGCCGACCTGGCCCGGCGGCAGGGCGAACAATACGGCCCGAACGCCCCGGAAACCGCGATGACGCTGACGACCCTGGCGATGCGGGAATTCGGGCTGGACCGAGCGTTCGAATCGCTGGCGGCGCTGCGCCGGGCCAGCGCCGCCCAGCTTGCGCGGCTGCGGGTCGCGGGCGGGGCCAAGGGGGCGGGCCGGACCGCGGCGGACGAGCGGTCGCTGGCGGGCGGCGGCGGGGTGTTCCGGTCTTCGGCCTGGCTGCATGCGACCGCGGCGCTGCTGGCGTCGCGGGCCCCGGCGCAAACCCTGCGCGCGCGCGGCGAAACCCGCGACGATCTGCTGAACGAAGCCTTCCGGATGAGCCAGCTGTTGTTCATCGACCGCACCAGCCAGGCGGTGCGCCGGTCGCAGGCGTTTCTTGCCGGCGCCGGGCGCGGGCAGGGCGATCTGTTGCGCCGCTGGTCGGCGCTGCGCGACGAGGCCGCCCGGCTGGACGCGCGCATGGCCCGCACGCTGGGATCGGCGCCGGAACCGGAGCAGGGACAGGGACAGGGACAGGGACAGGGACAGGAGCATGGGGGACAGGCCTCGGGGGCGGGCGAGGTCGGCGATCTGGCGCAAAGGCTGGCCCGCAACGGCCGCGAAATCGCCGAGATCGAAACCCGGTTCGCGCGCGATTTCCCGCAGTTTTCCAGCCTGCTGGCGGTCAACCCGGTGACGCTTGCGCGGCTGCGCGGCGGCGGTGACGCGCTGCTTGGGCCGGATGACGCGCTGGTACTGGTGGCGGCGGGCCGGGCGCAGCAGGTGCCCAACAGCATCGTCTGGGTGGTCACCCGCGACCGCGTCGCCTGGGCCTTTGTCACCGGCCCGCAAGAACTTTCGCGCCAGATCATGCGGCTGCGCGCCCAACTTGACCGGGGCAACGGCATCCGGCTGGCCGGGCTGCGCGCGCCGTTCACCCCGGGCCAGGCCGCCCCGGCCACCGCGCCCGCCGCGTCACCGGGGGGGGCGGATGGCGGGGTTCGACCTGGCACTGGCCCATGACATCTACCGGTCGCTGTTCGGCCAGCGGGATGTGGCCGCGGCGCTCGAGGGCAAGAGAAACTGGATCATCATCCCCCAGGGCAGCCTGTTGTCGCTGCCGTTCGCGGCGCTGGTGCGCGAAGCCCCGGCGGTGGCCACGGCCACCCGACCGGGCGATCTGCGCGCCGCTGCCTGGCTGGGCACCACGCGCAGCCTGACCATCCTGCCGTCGGTGGAAGCGCTGGCGTCGCTGCGCGACCGCGCCGCCCCGCGTGATACCAGGCTGGCCTATCTGGGCATCGGCGCGGCCGAGTTTTCCGGCCCCCCGGCCCCCTTGCGCGGCCTGCCGGCGACGGCGCGCGCCGACGCCCGGTCACGCCTGGCGGCGGTGCGACAGCTGCCCCGCCTGCCGGGCACTTTCGACGAAATCGCGCGCCTGCTGGCTGTGTTTCCACCGGGCCAGGGCCGGTCGGTCACCGGCGTCGAGGCCAGCGAAACGGGCCTTGCGAAACTGGCCGCCGAGGGCACGCTGGGCGACAGCGCGATCGTGCATTTCGCCACCCACGGGCTGCTGGCCGGGGCGCTCGACGGGCTGGACGAACCGGCGCTTGCCCTGACCCCGCCTGCGGGAAACGAGCCGCGCGCGCTTGCGGGCGGCATGCTGGACGACGGGCTGCTGACCAGCTCTGAAATCGCCCGGCTGCGGCTGAACGCCGACTGGGTGATCTTGTCGGCCTGCAACACCGCCGCCGGAGACCGCCCCGACGCCGAAGGCTTGTCGGGGCTGACGCGAGCGTTTTTCTATGCCGGGGCGCGGTCGCTGCTGGTCACCCACTGGGAAGTGCGCGATGACGTGGCGGCGCGGCTGATCACCGACACCGTGCGCGCCGCGTCCTTTGGGATGACCCGCGCCGACGCCCTGCGCATCGCCATGCGCCGGATGATCGCCGACACCAGCCAGGACGATACCGCCCTGCCGCTGGCGCACCCGGCGCTGTGGGCGCCGTTCCAGTTCATCGGCCCGCCGGGGTGATGGGGTGTCAGGGTGGTGGGGGGCTGGCGAAAAAGCGTGATCCGGGCGCCGGGCGCGCGCGCAGGCTGGCCTTCAGCCGCGCCGGTTCGGCCCGGCGATGACCCGGCGCCGGGCCGTGGCCCGCGCCCGCCCACGGCTCAGTTGTTGCCCAGGTTGAAGGTCGGAAAGCTTGAGGTGACGGCGGGTATCGCGGCCTGGGACACGCCGTTCAGGGCATCGCGCATGGCGGCGACGCGGCGGCGGCTCTGGCGGGGAAGGATCTCGGGTTGGACGCCGTTTTCAAGCGACGAAAACGCCGCGTCATACCATTCCCGGGCGACCCGGTCGTTCTTTTGCACCCCGAGGCCGGCGCGGCTGTGATGGCCGATGATCTCGGCATAGGGCGCGAGGCCCGCGCCGGCCAGCAGCGCCGCCGAATACAGCGCCATTTCGGCGCTGTCCTTGCGATAGCCGTAGCCCAGGCACACCTTGCCGGTATTGCGGGCGTTCGCGACCGAGATACTGGCGTCGCCGATCGCGCGGCGCACGGCGCTCAGAACCTGGTCGCGGCGCATGTTGGCAAGATCGGGCAGGTAGCGCTTGATGTAGGTGGCGGTCTGATCGCAGAACTGGTCAAGCTGGCTGTCGGGCAGGTTGGCCTGGCTCAGCAGGTTCTGGGTGACGGCCATCGAATAGTCGCGCGCATCGCAGAATTCCTTGTCCAGAACCCGGGTCATGTCGCGCGGCTGGCCCAGCGGCGCCAGGCTGACCGGGCTGGCCTGTTCCAGCAGCTGCACCGAGTCGCACAGCCCGGTGACCGAGCTATAGGCCGTGGCCGGGATCACCGGGATCGTGCCGGGCCCGTTGCCCTGGTTCGTCGGCGGCGGCGCCGGTTGCGGTTGGCCACCGGCGTAGGGGCAGCGCCCGGTTCTGGCGCAGTAGTTGCCGCCGTTGCGTTCATCGACGAAGGCCGCCAGCAATTCGCGCGCGGTGATCCCCGGATAGGCCGCCGCGCGGTCCGATTGCGCCCAGGCCCGGGCGTCTTGCAGGGTGGCGCGCTGGGCGTCGTCCAGCCGGCCGGTGATCGGGTAGCCCATGAAGGCCTGGTAGCGTTCGATCGCGCCGCGGGTCCGGCGCCCCATGACGCCGTCAGCGCCGCCGGCGTCGAATTCGAAGAAGTTCAGGGCCTTCTGGTCGGCGCGCACGGCGGCGTTCCCGTGGGCGCGCGGCCGGCTGCCCTGGCAGGCGCGCGGGTTGAGGATGCACAGCAGCACGATGCCGCCCACGGCGGCGCCAAGCTGGTTGTTCGATTGCGCCTGCGCCGGGGCCGGGGGCAGGGCAAGCCCCAGCCCCGCCGTCAGTGCCGCGAAGATAAATGCCTTGATTGTCATTCTTGTGTCCCCCGAATTGAACTTTCGATTCGATCTGAAGGAATGTTGGCAGGTCTCGGTCGAAAAGCCTTCTTACAAAAAATGTCACCGCCGTGCGCCGCCCGCTGACGCCATTGCGTGATGTTCCCGCCTGACGCCGCCGCCCGCCCCTTCCCGCGGGCCGGCCGGCGCCCCTGGCCGCGCAGGGGGGCGCTCAGTTGTTTCCCAGCCCCAGCACCGGGAGCGTATTGGGCCGGGCAAGCCCCGCCCGGTCGACCCCGGCCAGCGCGCCGCGCATGGCGGCGACGCGGCGGCGGCTCTGACCTGGAAGGATCTCGGGGCGGGTGCCGTTTTCCAGCGCGCTGAAGGCGACCTGATACCAGTCGCGCGCGATCTCTTCGTTGCGCGGCATGCCCAGCCCGATGCGGCTGTGGTGGCCCAGCAGCTCTTCGTAGGGCGACAGCCCGGTTCCGGCCAGCAGCGCGGTAGCATAGAGCGCGATTTCGGCCTTGTCCTTGCGATAGCCGAAGCCCAGGCAGACCCGCCCGGTCTGGCGCGCGTTTTCAAGCGATGTGCCCAGGCTGCGGACCGCCTTTTGCATGCCGCGCATGACCGCGGCGCGGCCGACATTGCCCAGCTCCGGCACGAAGGGCTTGAGAAAGCCCACGACCTGCACGCAGGACTGTTCCACCTGGCTGTCCGAAAGCGCGGCACTGCTCAGAAGGTTCTGGGAAACCGCCATGGTGTAGTCGCGCGCGTCGCAGAATTCCTTGTCCAGAACCTGGGCCATGTCCTGCGGCTGGCCGAGCGGCGTCAGGCTGACCGGGCTGACTTCGTCCAGCAGGCGGACGGATTCGCAGTAATCCGCAACCGACGCGCGGGTGTTCCCCCGGATGACCGGGAAAGCGCCAGGCCCGCCGGGGGCGCCATTGGTGGCAGGCGTGGCATTGGCGGCGACGCGGTCGTCCGGCGGCGGTGTGCCGCCCGGTGCGGGAGCGGCCGGAAGGGGCTGGGTCTGCGCGTTGCGGATCCGGTTGTCCGTGCTGGAACCGGGTTGCGCGTAGACCTGCAGCAACTGACGCCGCGAATAGTTGGCGTAGCCCGAAGCCGGACCCGATTCGACCCAGCTCCTGGCCTGTTTCAGGACCGAGCGCTGAACGCTGGTAAGCTTGCCGGTCTCGGGGTAGCCCATGAACTGCTGATAGCTCTTGATCGCGGCCCGGGTGCGCCGGCCCGTGATGCCGTCGGCGCCGCCGGCGTCGAAGTCGAAAAAGTTCAGCGCCTGCTGGTCGGACCGCACCTGGGGGTCGCCTGTCGCCCGGTGGACACGGCCGGCGCGAGGCTGCCCGCCCCTGCAATCGCCGGGATAGAGAATGCAATCAAGTCCGGTTCCGCGAAACACCTGCTGCAGGTCCCTGTCGAACTGGCTGTCGGCGCGGGCCTGGGCCTGAACCGATCCCGGCAACAGCGCGGTCACGGTCAGAAAAAGCCCAAGAAACAATACCTTGCAATTCAAAACCCGTTCCCCGTCAAGTTCCGCCGGTGCGCTCCGGAAACAAAGTATGCCGAATGCAACCGCCGAATTTTCCTATCCAAATCTCGTCGGCGGCCCATGTGTCAGGAAATGATACCGGCAGGCCGCCGGCTGTTGTTGTTATCCCTGCGCCCCGGGCGTCAGTTGTTCCCGAGGTTGAAGGTTGGCAGGCCCCCGCTCCCGGTTCCGGCAAGCGTGCCGCCCTGGGCCGGGCCGGCTGTCAGCGCGGCGCGCATCACCGCCACGCGCTGGGCGCTCTGGGTCGGCAGAAAGGCCGGCGCCGCGCCCCCGTCCAGCGCCGAGAACGCCTGGTCATACCAGCCCTTTGCAAGCAGCGGGTTCTTTTCTGCGCCAAGGCCTGCACGCAGCTGGTGCCCGAGCGTTTCCGAATAGGGGGCCGCCCCGGCGCCCACCATCAGCAGAGACGACGCGGTGACCATGTCGGCGTCGTCCTTGCGGTAGCCGAACCCAAGGCAGATCTTGCCGATCCTTGCGACATCGTTGGCCGGAATGCCGCTGCCGGCGACCGCCTGGCGGGTGCTGTTGACAATCGCCGCCGCCGGCTGCGCCGAAAGCCCGTTGCTGTAGCTGTCCATGAACCGCACCACCTGGTCGCATTTCTCGCCGATCTGCTGGTCCGAGTAATTGGCCGAGCTCAGCATCTGGTCGGTGGTGGCGATGGCGTAGTCGCGCGCGGCGCAGAACTGTTCGTTCAGGGCCTGGTCCTTGTCCCGGATCGCCTGCGGATTGCTGGTCGTGCCGCCATTGGCCGCGCTCACCAGATCGACGGTCTGGCAGAAGCTGGCGATCGAGACATCAGCCCCGCTGGCGTCGACATTGC
>JAJRUE010000253.1 GCA_024277955.1 Alphaproteobacteria bacterium
AGCATTGTCCAGCAGCACCGTGTTGGGCTGAAAGGCGCGGTAGTTGCGCGCGAACCAGATCTTGTACATGCCGTTGTCGAGCGCAATGATCCCGTCCTCGGGCATCGCCCGGCGCACATCGGCCACCAGGCGCTGCGGGATCATCGGAAACCGGTCGTCGTCCGCGCCCTCGGCGAGATGTTCGCGGATCAGGTCACGCATCCGGTAGAAATGCGCAAAGTCGTGCCCCGGCGCCGGTACCCAGGCCGCGGCCAGACGCGCAAAGGTGCTGCCCACATCGCCGATCAGTTCGAGCTGCGGAAAATAGACCTGGTCCACCGTCGCCGGGTTGAAATTCACATGGATCACCCGCACCCCGCCCGGTTCCATCAGAAAGGGCGGTTTTTCCACCACGTAGTGCCCGGCATTGACGATCAGATCGGCGCGCTCGATGGCGCAGTGCAGATAGTCGCCGCTCGAAAGCGCGGCGGTGCCGATATACTGCGGATGGTGGCCGCCGATCGCCCCCTTGCCCATCTGGGTGTTGAAAAACGGAATGCCCGACGCCTCGATAAAAGCGTTGAGAGGCGCGATCACCTCTTTGCGGTTGGCGCCGGCGCCGATCAGCAGCAACGGGTGACGCGCGGCGCGGATCATCGCAAGCGCCTGTTCCAGCGCGCCCTGATCGCAGTCCGGGCGCTCGGGGCAGGTCGGCTCAAACAGGAAATCGTTGTCGGTGGTTTCGGCGGCGATGTCTTCGGGCAGTTCCAGATGCACCGCGCCGGGGCGTTCTTCGGCGGCCAGCCGGAATGCCTCGCGCACCAGCGCCGGGATGGTGCCGGCCTCGACGATCTGGTGCGCCGACTTGGTCAGCGGGCGCATCATCGAGACCACGTCGATGATCTGAAACCGCCCCTGCCTGGATTTGCGGATCGGCTTCTGGCCGGTGATCATCACCATCGGCATCGCCCCCAGCTGGGCATAGGCCGCCGGGGTCACCAGATTGGTCGCGCCGGGGCCCAGCGTCGCCAGGCACACCCCCGGCCGTCCGGTCAGCCGCCCACAGGTCGCCGCCATGAACCCCGCGCCCTGTTCGTGCCGCGTCACGATCAGCCTGATCGACGAACCTTGCAGCGACTGGACAAAATCCAGGTTCTCTTCGCCGGGCAGACCGAAAACGTATTCGACGCCTTCGTTTTCCAGCGCCTTGACCAGCAGGTCGGAGGCTTTGATTTGGCTCATGCGCTTACCTTTTTCGAGGGTCCATCGAGGCCAGAACTCGCGGATCGGGGATCCGCTCCGGGGGCAGCCCCCGCCCCTACCTGCGGCCCGCCCGCCGCCGGCACAAGCCAGCCCCGGCCATGACACGCGAATTTGATCGGAAAAAGGGGCGCAGAACCGGCCGGGCAAAGGAAAAAACCGGCAAGATTGCCTGGTGCCCGAGGTGGGAGTCGAACCCACACACCCGCAAGGGCGGGGGATTTTGAATCCCCTGCGTCTACCATTCCGCCACTCGGGCAACCGGGCATCGGTGTATCGCCGCCGGGGACTTGCGTCCAGTGAAAAAGCCCGAAAAACCCGCCCGGTCCCGGCGGTTTTCACCCGCCGCGAACGGCGTGCGCAAATCCGCGCCACCGGCGGCGATCCCTTGACCTGCGCGCCCGGCTGTGGCGTAAAGCGCGAAACACGGGCAGGGCAACATGATCAGGCGACTTTACGACTGGACGATTTCGCTGGCGGAACATCCGCGCGCGCTCTGGGCGCTGGCCTTTGTCGCCTTTGTCGAAAGCTCGGTCTTTCCGATCCCGCCCGATATCCTGATGATCCCGATGATCATCGCCACCCCGCGGCGCGCCTTCACCATCGCCGGGGTGGCGATGGTGGCCTCGGTCCTCGGCGGCATGCTGGGCTATTACATCGGCTGGGGGCTGTTCGAAAGCGTCGGCCGCCCGGTGCTCGAATTCTACGGCAAGCAGGACGCCTTCGACACGTTTTCGCAAAGCTACAACCGCTACGGCGCCTGGGCGGTGCTGGTCGCCGGCGTGACCCCGTTCCCCTACAAGGTGATCACCATCCTGTCCGGCTCGACCGGGCTCAGCCTGCCGGTCTTTGTGGTGTCGTCGGTCATCGCCCGGGGCTTGCGCTTTTTCGTGGTCGCGGCGCTCTTGTGGAAATTCGGCCCCCCCATCCGGGACTTCATCGAACGCCGGCTGGGGCTGATGTTCACGCTTTTCATCCTTTTGCTGGTCGGAGGCTTTGCCGCGGTGAAATATCTATGACACGCAAACAGCTCATCTTGCTGGCGGCCGCCGGTTCGGCGGCACTTCTGCTGGGGGCGCTGGGGTTCCAGGCGCTTGGCTACGCGCCGTGCAAACTGTGCATCTGGCAGCGCTGGCCGCATGTGGCGGCGGTGGTGATCGGCGCGCTGGCGCTGGCGCTGCGCTGGGGTGTCCTGCCGCTTCTGGGGGCGGCGGCGGCGGCCACGACCGGTGTGCTCGGGGTCTATCACACCGGCGTCGAACAGGGCTGGTGGCAGGGGCCCGACACCTGCACCAGCGCGCCGATCACCAACCTGACGCCCGATCAGCTGATGGAACAGATCATGGCGGCCCCGCTGGTGCGCTGCGACGATATCGCCTGGCAGTTCCTCGGCCTGTCGATGGCCAGCTGGAACGCGATCCTGTCCTTTGCGCTGGCCGCGATCTGGATCGCCGCCTGGCGCAAGGCGACCGCCGCCCTCACCTGACCCTGCCCGCGCATCACCGAGCTACCCGCCCCAGGTCTCGCGCCATGTGGGCAGGATGTCGCCCGTCGCCGGGGTCGCCTCGTAAACCCCGCGCGCCACCGCGCGTGAAAGACAGGTGGCGGCGGCATGGCCCAGCACCAACGGGTCCAGCGCCGGATTGCCAAGCTCGCGCGCGCCGGTGGACACCGCAAACACCAGATCGCCGTCATAGGGCGTGTGCGACGGCACCAGGGCGCGCGCCAGACCGTCCTGCGCCGCCACCGCCATGCGCTTGGCCCCGGCCTTGTCCAGGGCCGCATCGGTGGCCACGATGGCGATCGTGGTGTTGGCCCCCGCCGCCATCGCCGCCAGCTTGTCGGCGGCCGGGTTGGCAAAGGGATCGCCGCCCGCCACGACACCGCGCCCGCCGAACTCGCCCTCCACCTCAAAGGGCGCGGCCCAGAACTGCGCCGCCCCCGCCGGCGTCGCCCCGCCAAGCGCGTTCACCGCCACCAGCGCCCCCACCGTCGCGCCATTGCCCAGCACCACCGAAGCCGAGCCCAGCCCGCCTTTCAGCGTCGCCGTCGTCGCCCCCAGCCCGGCCCCGGCCGAGCCCAGCGAAAACGCTTCCCCCGCCGCCGCCAGCGCCGCCCGGCCAAGCGCGCAATAGGGGTTCGCCTGCCAGTCCTTGTCGCCGCCGTTCAACAGATCGAACAGGATCGCCCCGGGCACGATCGGCACCCGTATCCCGCCCACCTCGAACCCGCGCCCGGCGGCGCGCAGCCCGTCCGCCACCCCGCCGCAGGCATCCAGCCCAAAGGCCGACCCCCCCGACAGCACCAGCGCATCCACCCCCTGCACCATCTTGTCGGGCGCCAGCATATCGGTCTCGCGCGTTCCCGGCGCGCCGCCCATCACGTCCACCGCGCAGACAAACGGCGCATCCCCCACCAGCACCGTGCAGCCCGACTTCAAGGCCTCGTCCCCGGCGTTGCCCACCCGCAACCCGGCCACATCGGTAATCAAGTTCCGCCTGCCCGCCTTCATCGCCCCCTCCTTCTTCTTTGCAAAAATACTCCGCGGGGGTCCGGGGGTGTGAAACCCCCGGCTCACCCTCAGATACAGCGCCCGCCGTCCACTTCCATCGCCACCCCGGTGATCATGCTGGCCTCGTCCGAGCACAGGAACGCCGCCGCATTGCCCATGTCCTCGGGCGTGGAAAACCGCCCCAGCGGGATCGTCGCCAGAAACTTCGCCCGCACCTCGGGCGTATCCTCGCCGCCCATGAAGCTCTTGAGCAGCGGCGTTTCCCCCGCCACCGGGTTGATCGCATTGACCCGCACGCCCTCGGGCGCCAGTTCCACCGCCATGGTGCGGGTCGCGGTGATCATCCAGCCCTTCGAGGCATTGTACCAGTTCAGCCGCGGCCGCGGGCTGACCCCGGCGGTCGAGGCGACGTTCAGGATCGCCCCGGCCCCATTGGCCTTCATGTGCGGCACGATCGCGCGCGCCGTCAGATAGACGGATTTCACGTGCACCGCCCAGACCCGGTCGAAATCCGCTTCCGAAATATCCTCCAGCGGCCCCGGCAAATGTGTCACCCCGGCGTTGTTCACCAGGATATCCAGCCGCCCAAAGGCCGCAAACGCCGCCTCGGCCATGGCCGCGACCGATGCACCGTCGGAAACGTCCACCGCCTGCGCCAGCGCCGCCTCGCCCAGCTCACCCGCCAGCGCGCGCGCGCCGGCATCATTGATATCCGCCACCATCACCCGCGCGCCTTCGGCCACGAACTTGCGCACGATGCCCGCGCCAAAGCCCGAAGCCCCCCCGGTCACCACCGCCGTCTTTCCCGCCAGTCTCATAAGCTCATTCCTTTCCTGATATCGCCCGGGGCGCGCGCAGCGGCCCGGGCAGCGCCCGCCCGCCCCCCGGGCGGGCGCTCACGCGCCCACCACGGGCGCGCGCCGCCCTCTCGTTGCCCGTCTGTTCAGCCATGCCGCGCCGCCACCGTCTTCAGCCGGGTAAAGCCATAGAGCGCCTCGAACCCCTTTTCGCGCCCGTGGCCCGACTTGCCAACCCCGCCAAAGGGCAGCTCCACCCCGCCCCCGGCGCCGTAGTTGTTGACGAACACCTGCCCCGCGCGCAGCCGTTTCGCCAGCCGCATCTGCCGGGCGCCGTCGCGCGACCAGACCGAGGCCACCAGCCCGTATTCGGTGCCATTGGCGATCGCCACCGCCTCGGCCTCGTCGTCGAACGGCATCACCACCTGCACGGGGCCAAAGATTTCCGCCTGCGCCAGCGCGTGCCCGGCGCCGACGCGCGCAAACAGCACCGGCGCCACGTAATGCCCGCCCGCCGGCGCCTCGGCCACCACCTGCGCCTCGGCCGCGCGCTCAAGATCGCCGCCCCGGGCCAGAAAGCCCTCGACGATCTCCTTCTGGCGGGCCGAGATCAGCGGCCCCACGTCCAGATCCGCCAGCGCCGGGCCGACCCGCAATTCGCGGTAGCGTGCCGCCATCTTCTCAAGCACCTGGTCATAGACCCCGCGCTGCACCAGGATGCGCGAGCTGGCGGAACAGGTCTGCCCGGCGTTCTGTATCCCGGCGTTGACCAGGAACGGCAGCGCCGCGTCGATATCGGCGTCGTCGAACACCAGTTGCGGCGACTTGCCGCCCAACTCCAGCGTCACCGGCACGATGTTCTTCGCCGCCGCCGCCTGGATCAGACTGCCCACCCCGACCGAGCCGGTGAACGAGATGTGATCCACGCCGCTGTGGGCCGAAAGCGCGGCACCTGCCTCTTCCCCCAGCCCCGGCACCACGTTCAGCGCGCCTGCCGGCAGCCCCGCCTCGCGCGCCAGATCGGCAAAGGCAAGCGCGGTCAGGCAGGCCTCTTCGGCGGGTTTCAGCACACAGGCATTGCCCGCCGCCAGCGCCGCGCCGACGCTGCGCCCGATGATCTGCATCGGGTAGTTCCAGGGCACGATATGGGCCGTCACCCCGTGCGGCTCGCGCAGGGTGTAGACGGTATAGCCGTCGAGATAAGGGATGGTGTCGCCCATCAGCTTGTCGGCGGCGCCGGCGTAGAATTCCATGTAGCGCGCCAGCGCCAGCGCGTCGGCGCGGGCCTGTTTCAGCGGCTTGCCCACGTCGCGCGCTTCCAGCCGGGCCAGCGTTTCGGCGCGCTCCAGCACCAGCGCCCCGAGGCGGGCGAGGATGCGGCCGCGCTCGGCGGCGGTGGCGCGGCCCCAGTCGCCGTCGATGGCGGCGCGCGCGGCGCTCACGGCGGCGTCCACGTCGGCCTGCTGGCCGCGGGCAATCTCGGCGATGGTTTCGCCGCTCGAAGGGTCTTCCAGCAGCAGGGTTTCACCCGAGAGCGGGTCTTGCCAGCGCCCGGCGATGAAACATTGCGAAGGGTTGAACCAGAGGTCGTCTTTCAGAGTCATGTCGCTATCCATTCACATCCCCACTGAGGGCAGCGCCCGACCCGAGGGTGGGCGTGAAGCGCCCGCCCTGTGGGGCGGGTCGGGCGCTGCCCGGCCTGCCGCCGGGCGGATTGTGAAAAATGCGCGCTTCCCCACATAGGGCGGCGCCTGCCGGGGGGCGGGCAGGCGCGGCCCGGGCCGCAAGCGGCCCGGGCGGTATTTTCCGGAAACCTCATTGCGCCGCCACCTGCGGCAGCTTCGGCGCCGCTTCGATCAGCGTTTTCGTATAGTCGTGCTGCGGGTTGGCAAACACCTCTTCGGTGGCCCCGCGCTCGACGATCCGGCCCGCCTGCATCACCAGCACCCGGTCGGTGATCGCGCGCACCACGCTCAGATCGTGGCTGATGAACAGGTAGGTCAGCCCGAAGCGTTCCGACAAATCCGCAAGCAGATCAAGGATCTGCGCCCGGATCGACACGTCCAGCGCCGACACCGCCTCATCCAGGATGATCAGTTCCGGGCGCAGGATCAGGGCGCGTGCAATCGCGATCCGCTGGCGCTGGCCGCCGGAAAACTCGTGGATATACTTGTCCATGTCGCCCGGCCCCAGCCCGACGCTTTCCAGCGCCGCCGCCACCTGTTCGCGCCAGTCATGGGGCCGGCTTTCCAGCAGATGAAACGGCTCGCCCACCAGGCGGCCCACCTTCCAGCGCGGGTTGAAACTGCCGTAGGGGTCCTGAAACACCACCTGCATCCTGCGGCGCACCGCCAGGTTCACCCGGTGGCCGGAAAACACCGGCTGCCCGTCGATCAGGATCTCGCCTTCCTGCACGTCTTCCAGCCCCAGGATGGCACGGGTCAGCGTCGATTTCCCGCAGCCCGATTCCCCCACCAGGCCGAGGCTTTCGCCGCGCCGGATTTCAAAGCTCACCCCGTCCACCGCCCGAAACCGCCGCACCGGGGCGAAAAGCGCCGTGCGGGCCAGCGCGTAATCGCGGCTGACGTTCTTGACCTCCAGCAAGGGGCGCTCCTCGGGGCGCGCGGCGCGCTCGGGCACGTGCGACGAGGCTTCGAACAGCGCCCGCGTATAGGGGTGCTGCATCCGCGCGAAAAATCCCTGCCCGGCCCCGCACTCGACCACCTCGCCCGCCTTCATGATCACCATTTCGTCGGCCATGTCGGCCACCACCCCCAGGTCGTGGGTGATCAGCAGCAGCCCCATGCCGTCCTCGGCCACCAGTCGCTTGAGCAGCCGCAATATCTGCGCCTGCGTGGTCACGTCCAGCGCGGTGGTGGGCTCGTCGGCGATCAGCAGGCGCGGGCGCAGCGCGATGGCCATCGCGATCACCACCCGCTGGCGCTGCCCGCCCGACAGCTCGTGCGGGTAGCGGCTCAGCGGGAAGCGATCCTCGGGCAGGCCGACGCGGTTCAGCACCTCGCGGGCGCGCGCCATCGCTTCGGCCCGGCTGCCTTGCCCATGGATCAGCACGGTCTCGGCCACCTGCGCGCCGATGGTCTGCACCGGGTTGAGCGCCGTCATCGGCTCCTGAAACACCATGCCGATGCCGGCCCCGCGCAGGGCGCACATCTCGGCTTCGCTGGCGCCCAGCAGGTCGCGCCCCTCGAATGCCACCCGCCCGCTGGGCTGCGCGCCGCCCGGCAGCAGCCCCATCACCGCATAGGCGGTCATCGACTTGCCCGAGCCGCTTTCGCCGATCACGCCGACGATCTGCCCCTCGTCCACCGTGAAAGACACGTCGCGCAGGATCGGCGCGCCGTGGATGGCCAGCGACAGGTCTTCGATTGCGAGCAGGCTCATGCGCGCGCCCTCCGCAGCCGCGGGTCCAACAGGTCGCGCAGGCCATCGCCCATCAGGTTCAGCCCCAGCACCGTGAACACGATCGCCAGCCCCGGAAAGATGGCGATATGCGGCGCCAGGCTGATCAGCGTCTGCGCATCCGCCAGCATCCGCCCCCAGCTGGGGGTGGGCGGCTGCGCCCCGAGGCCGACGTAGGACAGCCCCGCCTCGGCCAGGATTCCCAGCGAAAACTGGATGGTGCCCTGCACGATCAAGAGGTTGGCGATATTGGGCAGGATGTGTTCCAGGCTGATGCGCGCCGCCCCCTTGCCCGACACCCGCGCCGACAGGATGTAGTCGCGCTTCCACAAGGACAGCGCGCCGCCGCGGGTGAGGCGGGCGAAAACCGGGATGTTGAAAATGCCGATGGCGATGATGGCGTTGAGCGCGCTGGCCCCGAACACGGCGGTGATCATGATCGCGATCAGAAGCGCGGGGAAGGCAAAGACCAGGTCGTTGCCACGCATGATAACTTCGTCAAGCAGGCTGCCGGCGCGCGCCGCCGCCGCCAGCCCCAGCGGCACCCCCAGCGCCATGCCGATGCCTACCGCCACAAGCGCCACGGCAATCGAGGTGCGCGCCCCCACCATGATCATGGAAAAGATGTCGCGCCCGAAATGGTCGGTGCCGAACCAGTGGGCGGCGCCGGGGGGCTGCAGCTTGTTCGGGATGTCCATCCGGGCCACGTCGAACGGTGTCCAGAGGTAGGAAACAAGCGCCGCGCCGACGAAGATCAGCGTCAGCGCCGCGCCCAGCCAGAGGCTGCGGGAAAAGCGCCCGTTCATGTGCGTTTCCTCAGCCGCGGATCGACCGCGGCATAGGCCAGATCGACGGCGAAATTCACCACCACCACGGCGAAGACCAGCAGCATCACCACGCTTTCCACCACGATCAGGTCGCGCGCCGAAATGCTCTGGAAAACCAGCCGGCCGAGCCCGGGCAGGAAGAACACGTTTTCGATGATGATGGCCCCGGCCAGCAGAAAGGAAAACTGCAGCCCGATGATGGTCAGCACCGGGATCATGGCGTTGCGCAGCGCGTGCCGGCGCAGCACCTGCCGGCGGGTCAGCCCCTTGGCGCGGGCGGTGCGGATATAGTCTTCGTCCAGCACGTCCAGCAGAGCCGAGCGCATGACGCGGGCCAGGATCGAAGCCTGCGGCAGCGCCAGCGAAACGGCGGGCAGCAAGAGCGCCTTGAGCCCGGCAAACAGCCCCGCGTCCCAGCCCGGAAAGCCGCCGGCGGAAAACCAGCGCAGGTTGATGGCAAAGACCAGCACCATCAGCATCGCGAACCAGAAATTGGGCACCGCCACCCCCAGCTGCGTCACCCCCATCACCCCGATATCCCAGGGCGAGCCGCGCCGGGTCGCCGCCAGGATGCCGGCGGGGAAAGCGATGAGCGTTGACAAGGTCAGAGCGAAGAGCGCCAGCGGCAGGGAGATCCACAGCCGCTCGCCGATCATCTCGGCAACCGGCGTGCGGTAGGTATAGGAGGTGCCGAAATCGCCCTGCACCAGCCCGAAGATCCAGCTGAAATAGCGCGCGACCGGGCCGGCGTTCAGCCCCAGCTCGTCACGCAGCGCCGCCACCGTGTCGGGCTGGGCGTTGATGCCGAGCATGTAGGATGCGGGGTCGCCCGGCACCACCTCGATCGCCACGAAGATCACCCCGCTGGCGACGACCAGGCTGATGGCGAGCGACAGCAGTCTTTTCAGCGCATAACGCAGCATGTCAGGGGGTCACCGTAGCAGGTTTGTCACGCAGAGAAGAGCTCGCCCATGTGCGCAACACAGGGCATGCGGCCGTCCGGGTGGGCGCGTATGCGCCCGCCATGGGGCGGGCGGGCGCATGCCCGGGCCGCTGCGCGACCCGGGCGAAGCAATCGCGAAATACCCGCGGCAGGTTCCGAACAGGTGCGGTTCGCAAAACCCGCCCTCGCCTCGGGCCGGATCGCCAACCGCCACGCAACCGCACCGCCTAGTCTTCCCAGTAAACCGCCGTCAGGTCGGTTGCCTGGGTGGGCGCGTTGGCCCAGAGCCCGACGATCTTGGCGTTCGCCACCGTCAGCGCCGCCAGCTGGAACAGGTAGCCGTTGACATAGTCCTTGGCGATGATCGCCTGCGCCGCCCCCAGCATCGCCGCCCGCTTGGTCGGGTCGGTGGTGGCGTTGAGTTCAGTCATCAGACCCTGAAACGCCGGGTTGTCATACTGAAAATAGTAATCCGGCCGCGCGTAGATGCCGATATCGAAGGGTTCGGTATGGCTGACGATGGTCAACCCGTAGTCCTTGCCACGGAACACCTGTTCCAGCCATTGCGCCCATTCGAGGTTGCTGATCTCGGTCTTGATGCCGACAGCCGCCAGCTGGGCCGCGATGATCTCGCCCCCCCGGCGCGCATAGGACGGCGGCGGCAGTTTCAGCGTGGTGGTGAAGCCATCGGGATAGCCCGCTTCGGCCAGCAGCTTCTTCGACAGTTCCGGGTCGTAGCCCGACAGCCCCTTCAGGTCCACATAGGCCGGGTTGTGCGGCGCGAAATGGGTGCCGATCGGGGTGCCGAAGCCGAACATGGCGCCGTCGATGATTTCCTGCCGGTTGATGGCATGGGCCAGCGCCTCGCGCACCCGCACGTCGTCAAAGGGCGGCATCTTGTTGTTGGTGGACAGGATGGTTTCGCCCTCGGTCGAACCCACCAGCACCTGGAAACGCGGATCGGCCTGGAACTGGGCCAGGTTTTCCGGCGCCGGGAAGCCGGTGAAGGCGTCCACGTCCTCGGCCATCACCGCGGCAAAGGCGGCGGTGGGGTCGGAGATGAACTTGAAGGTCGCCTTGTCCAGCCTGGCCGGCGTGCCCCAGTAGTCCGGGTTCTTCTCGATGGTGATGCTGTCGCCCTGCACCCAGCCGGAGAACCTGAACGGGCCGGTGCCGACGGGGTTGGTCTTGATGTTGTCGATGCTTTCGGGCGCCACGATCACCGCGTCGCCCCAGGCGAGGTTGAAAAGCAGGTTGCCGTTGGGTTCCGACAGCCTGATTTCCACCGTCAGCGGGTCGATCACGTTGACTTCGGCAATCGCCGAAAACAGCGCCTTCTGCGCGTTTTGCGAATCTTCGCCGCGCGCACGGTCCAGCGAAAACTTCACGTCCTCGGCGTCCATGGTGGTGCCGTCGTGGAACTTGACCCCGTCATGCAGCTTGAAGGTATAGGTCAGCCCGTCGTCGGAAATCTCCCAGCTTTCGGCCAGCGCCGGCACGATGGCGCCGGTCGAGGTAAACCGCGTAAGCCCCTCGAAAATATTGGCATATGTCACCGAATCGATGGCCCCGGCGGCGGCGCTGGTCGGGTCCAGATGCGGCGGCTCAAGCTGCATGCCCACGGTGATCGTGGTCTTGGCGGCCAGCGCCGCGCCCGCGCTCAGCGCCAGTGCGGCAACCCCCGCAAGCCCCAGTTTCAGCGAAAAATGTTTCATCGGCGTTTCCCTTTCCTCGTTGCACCCGGCGCCTGGCGGTCCCCGCCCTTTGCCAGGAGTTCCAGCAGACTGCGCCCCATTACCTTGGCAGAGTCAACCATGTCTTGGACCCCAACCCATTCGTCCGGCTTGTGCGCCAGATCGAGTATCCCCGGACCATAGGCGATGCAGTTTTTCATCCGCCCGATCCGGTCGATGTGTTTCTGATCATAGGTGCCCGGCGACACCACATATTCGGCGTCCTTGCCAAGCACCTCGCGGATGGCGCGCGACACGGTCTGCACCACCGGCGCATCGCGCGCGGTCATGGTGGGAACAACACCGTGTATCGGCCTGATTTCATAGGCAAAACGGTCACGCCGCGCCTTGACGCGCTCAAGCAGCGCGACGATTTCGCTTTCAACCTCATCCGGGTCTTCTTCCAGCAGGTAGCGCCGGTCGATCACCATGCGGCA
>JAJRUE010000254.1 GCA_024277955.1 Alphaproteobacteria bacterium
CTACCTGGCCGAAGACGCCGGCGATTACGACGCGGCCGAAGCCTTTTTGCTGCTGGGCGCGGCGGTCTGGACCGAGGAACGCCAGGCACTGCTGGAAGCGGCGCTGGCGGCGCGTCCGCGCCCGGTCTGGGTCGGCAATCCAGATATCGTCGCGCCGCGCGAGAACGGGTTTTCCCGCGAGCCGGGCCATTTCGCGCATCGTCTGGCCGACCGCACCGGGATCGCGCCCGTCTTCTACGGCAAACCCTTTGAAAACATATACGATCTCGCCTTTGCCGCGCTTGGCAAGGACGTGGACCGCGCCCGGGTGCTGATGGTGGGCGACAGCCTGCACACCGATATCCTGGGGGCGCAGACCGCCGGGGTGGCTTCGGCGCTGATCGCCAATTACGGATTTTTCGCCGGCGCCGACGAAGCCGAGGCGATCCGCCAGTCGGGGATATCGCCGGATTTCATCCTGGAGCGCCCTTGATCGCCCTGCCCCCGCACGCCCCGCGCCGCCACGCCAGCGGTCAGCCGCTCAGCCGGTCAGCCGCTCAGCCGGTCAGCCGGTCAGGCGGCTGATCACCACGGTGACCTCGGGCTTCTTGCCGATCTCGTTTTGCGCCGACTTGCGCACCAGGCGGCGGATCGCCTCTTCCAGCCTGTCGTCGTCCTTCAGCGTCTTGCGGTCGGCGCGCATCAGGAACTGGGTCGCGTCCTGTTCCAGCACCTCGACCAGCGGCGCGCGCGACAGCCCGGTTTCCGGCAGGCCCATGATTTCGCACCAGGCATCGCCCAGCGGTTCGTCGTTTTCCACGATCAGCGTGACGATCACATGCCCGTTCAGCGCCATGCGGATGCGGTCGCGCACCACCCCGTCGAGCGCGCCGATCTGCACCCGGCCATCCAGATAGGTGCGCCCGGTTTCCACATATTCGGCGACCTCGGGGCGGTTGCCGGACAGGTCCAGCATCACCCCATTGGGGGCGATCACCCCGTGCAGCCCGCTTTCGGCGCCCAGCTTGACATGTTCGCGCAGGTGCCGGTGTTCGCCGTGCATCGGCACCAGGAACTGCGGTTTCAGGATCTGGTGCATGCGCGCAAGGTCCGGGCGGTTGGCGTGGCCCGAGACGTGGTATTTGTCGGTGTGGTCATCGACCACATCCACCCCCATTTCCGAGAATGCATTGACGATCCGGCCCACGGATTTTTCGTTGCCGGGGATGGTTTTCGAGGAAAACAGGAACAGGTCGCCCTCTTTCAGCGTCAGCCCCAGATATTTCCCGCGGCTGAGCTGGGCGGTGGCGGCGCGCCGTTCGCCCTGACTGCCGGTCGAGAGCAGCATCAGGTTTTCGCGCGGGATCTGGGTTGCGCTTTCCGGGCTGATGGTGGGCGGGAAATCGGTGAGAATGCCGACCTCGACGCCCGCGGTGATCATCCGCCGCATGGCGCGCCCCAAAAGCACCACCGACCGGCCGGCGGCGCGCCCGGCCTCGGCCAGGGTCCTGACCCGGGCGATGTTCGACGCGAATGTCGTCGCCACCACCATCCCCGGCGCGTTCGCGACCAGTTCGGCGATCGCGGGGCCGACGCTGGCCTCGGACCGGCCCGGGTGCGGCGAAAACACGTTGGTGCTGTCGCACACCAGCGCCTTGACGCCGGGGCGCGCGATCTCGGCCCAGAGCGCGGGGTCGAAGGGTTCGCCCACGCCGGGGGTTTCGTCCAGCTTGAAGTCGCCGGTATGCACGATCCGCCCGGCGGGCGCGTCGATCACCAGCGCGCTGCTTTCGGGGATCGAATGCGACACCGGCACGAAGCCCACGCTGAAAGGGCCGGCTGCGACGGTTTCGGGCCAGGCGTCCACGGTGCGGATCGCCAGTTCGTCGAGTCCGTGTTCCTCGAACTTGAGGCGCGCGATATGGGCGGTGAAGGCGCGCGCAAAGATCGGCGCCCCGAGCCGCCCCCACAGGTGGCCGATGGCCCCGATATGGTCTTCGTGGGCGTGGGTGATGAAGATCGCGTCCAGCCGGTCCTTGCGCTCTTCGATCCAGGCGATGTCGGGCAGGATCAGATCGACGCCCGGCGTCGTATCCATGTCAGGGAAGGTCACGCCCAGATCGACGATGATGAAGCGTTCGCGCCCCTTCGGCCCGTAGCCGTAGACATAGCAGTTCATGCCGATCTCGCCGGCGCCGCCAAGCGGCAGGTAAGTCAGGCGGTTCTTCTTGCTCATGGGTTGCCGTTTTCCTTGTTGTATCGATGGATCACGGTCAGCCCGTGCATGGTCAGATCGTCCTCGATCACGTCAAACAGCACATCGCCCGTTTCAAAGAGCGGCGCAAGCCCGCCGGTGCCGATGATCTGCATTGGCACGGCATATTCCGCCTTGATCCGGTCGCAGATCCCGCGCACGAGGCCGATATAGCCCCAGAACACGCCTGACTGCATGCAATGCACCGTGTTGGTGCCGATCACGGCGAGCGGCTTGGAGATGTCCACATGCGGCAGCGCCGCGGCGGCGTGGTGCAGCGCTTCCAGGCTGAGGTTCACGCCGGGCGCGATCGCCCCGCCGATATAGGCGCCGTCATGGGCGACCACGTCAAAGGTGGTGGCGGTGCCGAAATCCACCACGATCAGGTCGCCCCCGTGCCGGTCATAGGCGCCGGCGGCGTTCACCAGCCGGTCGGGGCCGACAGTGGTGCCCTGATCGACGCGCGGGGCCGCCGGCAGCAGGCAGTCGGGCTTGCCCACCACCAGCGGGCGGCAGCCAAAGTAGCGGTCACACAGGACGCGCAGGTTGAACACCACCCGCGGCACGGTCGAGGAAATGATCACCGTGTTGATGGTGACATGCAGGTCTTCGGCCTTCATCAGCGTGGACAGCCAGACGAAATACTGATCCGCCGTGCGCTGCCATTCGGTCGAGGTGCGCCAGGTGGACAGGAACTTTTCCCCGTCCCAGATGGAAAACACCGTGTTGGTGTTGCCGCAATCGATGCACAGCAGCATGGCGCTGGCCTCCTTGTCTCAGAAAAACACCTCGGCGGCGGAAATCGCCTGCCGCCCCCGGGGCGTTGATAGGACGAGCCGCCCGGCTTCGTCCACCGTTTCGAACAGGCCGCGCAGCTCGGTCGCGCCGGTGCGCGCGGTGATGGAGTCGCCCAGGCGCGCGGCGCGGGCCAGCCAGGCGTCGCGGATCGGCGCAAAACCCAGAGTGGCGAACTGGCTTTCGCGCGCCGCATAGGCCGGGGCGAGAATGGCCAGGAATTCGGCCGGGGAGACGATCGCCCCGCTGGACGAGGCCAGCGATACCGGCGGGAACGCCTGGGGTTCCAGCTGTTCGGCGCGCGGCGCCTCGCGCAGGTTCACCCCGATGCCGACCGCCAGCCGCCCCGGGCACAGGGTTTCCAGCAGGATGCCGGCCAGCTTGCCGCCGTTCAGCAGCACGTCGTTGGGCCATTTCAGGGCAAAGCCTTCGCTGCGCCCGCAGATCGCGACAAAGGCGTCGTACAGCGCCAGCGAGGCCACGAAGGACCGCAACGCCAGCCGGTCGGGGGCGTCATCGCTGCACAGCACCAGGGTCGCGGCGAAATTGCCCGGCGGATCGCGCCAGTCGCGCCCGCGCCGGCCGCGGCCCCGGGTCTGGCGTTCGGCCAGGATCCATTCCGGCCCGGCCAGGGTGGCGGCGATGCGCGCCGCTTCGGCATTGGTGCTGTCCACTTCGGCCAGCACCCGCCGGCCATAGTCCCGGGGCCAGGGGCCCGGTGCGCCGGCCTCAGTAGTTGACAAGCGCGTCCGCCGCCATCGCCGCGAGGCTTTCGATGCCGAACAGGTTCACGACCCCCAGCACCATCACCGCCGCCGCGCCCATCAGGAACAGCCAGTGCGACACCGCCATGCCGGCGTCGATGCCGTCTTCGCGTTCCTCGCCGAAATACATCAGGAAAACCAGCCGCAGGTAATAGAACGCGCCGATCACCGAAGCGATCACCCCGATCACCGCCAGCCAGGTCAGATCCGCCTGCAGCGCCGCCTTGAGCACGTAGAACTTCCCGAAAAAGCCCACCATCGGTGGCACCCCGGCCAGCGAAAACAGCAGCACCAGCATCGCCAGCGCTTTCAGCGGTTCGCGTTTGGACAGCTGGTTCAGGCTGGCGATGTCGGCGACCGGTTCGCCGTCACGCTCCATCGACAGGATAAAGGCAAAGGTGCCCACGTTCATGGTCACATAGATCGCCATGTAGATCAGCATCGCCTGCACGCCAAAGGCGTTGCCCGCCGCCAGCCCCATCAGCGCGAACCCCATATGCGCGATCGACGAATAGGCCATCAGCCGCTTGATGTTGGTCTGGCCGATGGCGGCAATCGCCCCCAGCACCATCGAAGCCGCCGCCAGCAGCGCGATCACCTGGCCCCAGTCGCCGGGGATGCCGCCGAAAGCGTCGAACATGACGCGGGCGAACAGGCCCATCGCCGCGACCTTGGGGGCGGTGGCGAAAAAGGCGGTGACCGGCGTGGGCGAGCCTTCGTAGACATCCGGGGTCCACATGTGGAAGGGCACCGCCGAGACCTTGAAGGCAAGACCGGTGATCATGAACACCAGCCCGATCAGCAGGCCAAGCGAAACCTCGCCCCCCGACACGGTTTCGATGATGCCGGAAAACCGGGTGGTGCCGGCAAAGCCGTAGACCAGCGACGCGCCATACAGCAGCAGCCCCGAACTCAGCGCCCCCAGCACGAAGTATTTCAGCCCGGCTTCGGTGGATTTCACGCTGTCCCGGCGCAGCGCCGCGACCACGTAAAGCGCCAGCGACTGCAGTTCCAGCCCCATGTAGAGCGCCATCAGGTCGCCGGCCGACACCATCACCATCATCCCCACCGTCGCCAGCACGACCAGGATCGGATATTCGAACCGCAACAGGCGCGCGCGGCTCATGTAGCGTTCGCTCATCACCAGGACCGAGGCCGAACACAGCAGCACCACCACCTTGGCAAAGCGCGCAAAGGCGTCGTCGATGAACATGCCGCCAAAGGCCGGGTGGCTGCCTTCTCCGCCAAGGCCTATGTAGGCGGCCAGGGCGACCATCACCGCGGCGCTCAGGCCGGTGATCGGCCTGGCCATGGCATCCTTGCCGCCATAGGCCCCCAGCATCAGCGCCCCCATGGCGAAGACCGCCAGGATCACCTCGGGCAGAACAATCGAGAAATCGGCAGATGTCATGTCATGTGCCCCTAGTTATGCGCCCGGGACGGCATCGGCGCGCCCCTGTCCGGCAATGCGGCGTTAAAGTCGTTCAGCAGGTTTTCCACCGACGGGCCGATGATGTCGGTGACCGCCGCCGGGTAGACCCCGAGAAACAGCGTCATCGCCACCAGCGGTCCGAAGATCAGCTTTTCGCGCAGGTTCAGATCCTTGATCGTGCGCAGGCTTTCCTTGATCAGGTCGCCCATCACCACCCGGCGATACAGCCACAGCGCATAGGCCGCCGACAGGATCACCCCGGTGGTGGCGATGGCCGCGACCCAGGTGTTGGCCTGGAACATGCCCACCAGCGTCAGGAATTCCCCGACAAAGCCCGAAGTGCCGGGCAGGCCGACATTGGCCATGGTGAAGAACATGAAGATCAGCGCGTATTTCGGCATCCGGTTCACCAGCCCGCCGTAGGCGTCGATGTCGCGGGTATGCATCCGGTCGTAGATCACGCCGACGCACAGGAACAAGGCGCCCGAGATGAACCCGTGGCTGAGCATCTGAAAGATCGCCCCGTCCAGCCCCTGCTGGTTGAAGCTGAAGATACCGGCGGTCACGTATCCCATATGCGCAACCGACGAATAGGCGATGAGCTTTTTCATGTCCTGCTGCGCCAGCGCCACCAGCGAGGTATAGACGATGGCGATGACCGACAGCCCCAGCACCAGCGGCGTCCAGATATCGGCGCCCACCGGGAACATCGGCAAGGAAAACCGCAGGAACCCGTAGCCGCCCATCTTCAGCAGGATCGCCGCCAGCACCACCGAACCGGCGGTGGGGGCCTGCACGTGGGCATCGGGCAGCCAGGTGTGGAACGGCCACATCGGCATCTTCACCGCGAATGACGCAAAGAACGCCAGGAACAGCAGCGACTGCATCCCGCCGATCACCTGCATGCCCAGCACGCTGATCGTGTCGGAGGCGAATTCATGGGCCAGCAGCGTCGGGATGTCGGTGGTTCCGGCATCCACATACATCGCCACCATCGCCACCAGCATCAGCACCGAACCCAGAAAGGTATAGAGGAAGAACTTGAAGGCCGCGTAGATCCGGTCCTTGCCGCCCCAGATTCCGATGATCAGGAACATCGGGATCAGCCCGCCTTCGAAGAACAGGTAGAACAGCACCAGATCCAGCGCCATGAACACGCCCAGCATGAGCGTTTCCAGCAGCAGGAACGCGATCATGTAGTCCTTGACCCGGTGCGTCACCCCCCAGCAGGCGGCAATGGTGATCGGCATCAGGAAGGTGGTCAGCATCACGAACAGCACCGAAATGCCATCGACGCCCATCTTGTATTTCAGCCCCAGGATCCAGTCGCTTTCCTCGACGAACTGGAACCCGGTGTCGGCGGGGTCGAACTGGAACAGCACGAACAGCGACACCAGGAAGGTGGCCGAGGTGGCGATCAGCGCCAGCCACTTGGCGTTGCGCTGCGCCGCCTCATCGTCGCCGCGCAGAAACAGCGCCAGGATGGCCGCCGCGATCAGCGGGATGAAGGTGATGATCGAAAGAAGAGAGTTCATCAGCCCGCCCCCCCGTTCAGCGTCACAAGGGTGACGAGGATCGCTATCCCCACCACCATCGCAAAGGCGTAATGGAACAGATAGCCCGACTGCAGCCGCCCGGCGAGGCGGGTGAACATCGGGATGATCCCCAGCGCGATGCCGTTCAGCGCGCCGTCGATCACCTTGCCGTCACCTTTCTTCCACAGGAAGTTGCCCAGCCACCTGGCCGGCCGCACGAACAGCCAGTCGTAGATTTCGTCGAAATACCACTTGTTCAGCAGGAACAGATACAGCGGCCGCTGCATGGTCGCCAAACGGCCGGGCCAGTCGGGCCGGCGGATGTAGAACATCCAGGCGATGACAAAGCCGATCAGCATCGCCACAAAGGGCGAAACCTTGACCCAGGCCGGGCTTTCGTGGGCGCGGGTCAGCACGTCGTTTTCGGGGCCCATGAAAATCGCCCCCCTGGGCGCCATTGGCACCAGCACGTCATGGCCGGGATCAACCTGCGGGGCCTCGGCGGTGGCGGCTTCCTGCGCGCCTGCTTCGCCGTCGGCGCCGGCCTCGCCCTCGGCGGCGGTTTCATGCGCCTCGATGCCGAAAAACGCGTTGACCTTGGCGTGTTCGCCGAAGAACGGGCCATACCAGACCATGCCCGCCAGCACCGCCCCGATCGCCAGCACCCCCAGCGGCACGATCATCGTCCAGTTGCTTTCCTTGGCGTGTTCATGGGCGTGCTGGTCGCCGCGCGGCGAGCCCCAGAAGGTCATGAACATCAGCCGCCAGCTGTAAAAGCTGGTGAACAGCGCCGCGATCACCAGCGCCCAGAAGGCAAAGCCGTTGCCGCTGCCGTAGGCGCTTTCGATGATCGCGTCTTTCGACAGGAACCCGGCAAAGCCGATGGTGGTCAGCGGAATGCCCACCCCGGTGATCGCCAGCGTGCCGATCAGCATCGCCCAGAAGGTCAGCGGGATCTTGCGGCGCAGCCCGCCATAGTTGCGCATGTCCTGTTCGTGGTGCATCGCGGTGATCACCGAGCCGGCGCCAAGAAACAGCATCGCCTTGAAGAAGGCATGCGTCAGCAGGTGGAACATCGCCACCGAGTAGACCCCGACGCCCGCGGCCACGAACATGTAGCCAAGCTGGCTACAGGTGGAATAGGCGATCACCCGCTTGATGTCGTTTTGCACCAGCCCCACGGTGGCGGCGAAAAACGCCGTCGCCGCGCCGATATAGACGACAAAGGCCTTGGCCTGCGGCGCGTATTCGAAAAGCGGCGACATGCGGCTGACCAGGAACACCCCGGCGGTGACCATGGTGGCGGCGTGGATCAGCGCCGACACAGGGGTCGGGCCTTCCATCGCGTCCGGAAGCCAGGTGTGCAGAAACAGCTGCGCCGACTTGCCCATGGCGCCGATGAACAGCAAAAACGCCAGCAGGTTGGCGGCGTTCCAGTCGGTCCACAGGAAACGGATGTCGGTTTCGGCCAGCCGCGGCGCGGCGGCGAATACATCGTCCAGCCGGATGCTGTCGACCATGTAGAACAGCCCGAAGATCCCCAGCGCAAAGCCGAAGTCCCCCACCCGGTTGACCACAAAGGCCTTGATCGCGGCGGCGTTGGCGGACGGCTTGCGGAAATAAAACCCGATCAGCAGGTAGGAGGCGACGCCCACCCCTTCCCAGCCGAAGAACATCTGCACCAGGTTGTCGGCGGTGACCAGCATCAGCATGGCGAAGGTGAAGAACGAAAGATAGGCGAAGAACCGCGCCTTGTAGCGGTAGTCGTCGCCGAAGTTTTCGTCATGCGCCATGTAGCCGAAGGAATAGAGATGCACGAGGCTGGAAACCGTCGTCACCACGATCAGCATGATCGAGGTCAGCCGGTCGATGCGCAGCCCCCAGTCGGTGGCCAGCGTGCCGCTTTCGATCCAGCGCAGCACCTGGATGTGCTCGGTGACCGTCGGGTCCAGCGTCAGGAAGATGATCCAGCTCAGAAGCGCCGACAGGAACAGCAGCCCCGTGGTCAGCCATTGCGCTGCGGTTTCCCCGATCAGCCGCCAGCCGAAGCCTGCGATCAGCGCGCCGACCAGCGGGGCGAAAAGAAGGATGGTTGCCATGGATCGTTACCCCTTCATCACGTTGACGTCTTCAACGTCGATGGTGCCCCGGTTGCGGAAGAAGGTGACCAGGATCGCCAGCCCGATCGCCGCCTCGGCCGCCGCCACCGTCAGGATGAACATGGTGAAGACCTGCCCGACCAGGTCGCCGAGATAGGAAGAAAACGCGATCATGTTGATGTTGACCGCAAGCAGCATCAGCTCGATCGACATCAGCAGGATGATCACGTTCTTGCGGTTCAGGAAAAGCCCGAAGATGCCGATGACAAACAGCCCCGCGGCCACGCTCAGGTAATGTTCAAGTCCGATCATCTTGTCCCTCAAACCTTCTTTTCTTTTCGCGCTGTCGCCGTCGCGCAACCACCACCAGGGCGGCGATCATCGCCAGCACGATGAGCGCGCGAACGATGTTCACAGCCCCTGCCCCGGTTTCACGTCCTTCAATTCCATTGCCTTGGCCGGATCGCGGTGCATCTGGGCAATCACGTTCTGGCGCTTTACCCCGGTGCGGTGGCGCAGCGTCAGCACGATCGCGCCGATCATCGCCACCAGCAGGATCAGCCCGGCAAGCTGGAACAGCAGGATGTAGTCGTCATAGATCAGCTGGCCCAGGGCGGCGGTGTTCTGCACCTCGTTCAGGTCCGGCGTCACCGCCGCGCGCAGCCCCATCGCCTGGTCGGAAAACTGCCAGACCCCGATCGCCATCCCCAGCTGCATCAGGATGATCACCCCGATCAGCAGCCCCAGCGGCATGTATTGCACCATCCCCGCCTTGAGTTCGCTGAAGTCCACATCCAGCATCATCACCACGAACAGGAACAGCACCATCACCGCACCGACGTAGACGATGACCAGCAGCATGGCGACGAATTCCGCCCCCAGCAGCACAAACAGCCCGGCCGAGGACAGAAACGCGAGGATCAGCCACAGCACCGAATGCACCGGGTTGCGGGAAACCACCGTCATCATGCCGCCGGTCAGCACCGACAGCGCAAAGACGTAAAAGGCAAAATCGGCGACGCTCATGCATCCCCTCCTTCTTGTTCGGCAAAGACATCGCGGGCAAAGCCCAGCGCGCGGGTCATCGCGGGCAGACCGCCAAGCACCGACATCTGCGTGATCGTTTCGGCAATTTCCTGTTCGCTCGCCCCGGCCTCAAGCGCATGCGCCACCGTCGCCTTGAACATCGGTTCAAGCGGCGCGCCCTGCACCGTCATGCCCGCCAGCATCGCCAGCAGCCGGGTGCGCGCATCCAGCCCGCCCTTGTTCAAGGCGTTTCCCCAGAACAGGTCCATCATTTCCTTGGGGAGCGTGGGCATCATCTTTTCGAACCCGGCCGCCTGGAACTTTTCCATGGCAGGGTTGAAGGTGCGGACCATTTCCTGGCCCTGCGCCATCATCTGCTCGAAAAGTCTGGCGAAATCGCTCATCGGTAGGGGGCGTCCAGTTCCAGGTTGCGGGCGATCTCGGCTTCCCACATCTCGCCGTTGGCGAGCAGCTTTTCCTTGTCGTAGAACAGCTCTTCGCGGGTCTCGGTGGAAAACTCGAAATTCGGGCCTTCGACGATGGCATCCACCGGGCAGGCTTCCTGACAGAAACCGCAGTAGATGCATTTCGTCATGTCGATATCGTAGCGCGTGGTGCGGCGCGAGCCGTCTTCGCGCGGCTCGGCGTCGATGGTGATGGCCTGGGCCGGGCAGATCGCTTCGCACAGCTTGCAGGCGATGCAGCGTTCTTCGCCGCTGGGGTAGCGGCGCAGCGCGTGTTCGCCGCGAAAGCGCGGGCTCAGCGGCCCCTTTTCATGCGGGTAGTTCAGCGTCGCCTTGGGGGCGAAGAAATACTTGAGCCCCAGCTTGAAGCCGATCACGAAATCCCACAGCAGGAAATACTTGGCCGAACGCACATAGTCGAAAGCCATTGTCTTACCCTCCCACGGCCCAGCGCGCGTAAGCGCCGCCGAACCATCCGAATTGCGCCGCAAAGGCCACATAGACCACCCAGGCCAGGCTCAGCGGCAGAAACACCTTCCAGCCGATGCGCATCAACTGATCGTAGCGGTAGCGCGGGGTGATCGCCTTGACCATCGCGAAGATGAAGAAGAAGAACGCCATCTTGCCGATCATCCACAGCACCCCGTCGGGGATGCCCGGGATCGGCGACAGCCAGCCGCCGAAGAACAGCAGCGTTACCAGCGCGCACATCAGGAAGATGGCGATATATTCGCCGGCCATGAACAGCAGGAACGGGGTGGCGGAATATTCCACCTGGTAGCCGGCCACCAGTTCGCTTTCCGCTTCCGGCAGGTCGAACGGCGGGCGGTTGGTTTCGGCCAGCGCCGAGATGAAGAACAGGAACACCATCGGGAATTGCGGCAGCCAGTACCAGCTGAACAGCCCGTAGGCCCCGTCCTGCGCCGCCACGATATCGGAAAAGTTCATCGAGCCGGTGGACAGGATCACCCCGATGATGATCAGCCCGATCGACACCTCGTAGGACACCATCTGCGCAGCGCTGCGCAGCGCCCCCAGGAACGGGTATTTCGAGTTCGAAGCCCAGCCGCCCATGATCACGCCATAGACTTCCAGGCTGGACATGGCGAAAACGTAAAGGATCGCCACGTTGATGTCGGACAGCACCCAGCCGTCGTTGAACGGGATCACCGCCCAGGCGATGATCGCCAGCACGAAGGAAATCATCGGCGCCAGCATGAACACCGTCTTGTCGGCGCCTGCCGGGATAACCACCTCTTTCACCACGTATTTCAGCGCGTCCGCGACCGATTGCAGGATGCCGTAGACGCCGACCACGTTGGGCCCGCGGCGCATCTGCACGGCGGCCCAGATCTTGCGGTCGCCATAGACGAGGAACAAGAGCGAGATCATCACGAAGGCCACCACCAGGACGCTTTGCGCCAGGATCAGGATGAACGTGCCAAAGGGTGTCGCCAGAAATTCAGCCATTTTGCTTCATGTCCTCATACCGTCGGTATGCCTTGAGCCACGCAACCCTGGGTCGTGACTTCCGCATCAATCCTGCGCAGACCCGCGGGCAAGGCCCGCGAAATGGTGTAAACCGCATCTGCGCGCCAAACGCCACCCTCAAATGACACATTTGTGACCACGTGGCGGGCGAAACCGTAGCCCTTGGTCAGGGCGTATTGCGCCGCGACGCAGCGGGCGTAGGCGCTGATATCCCGCTGATCGCGTGCGCCGGTCATTTCCACGCTGATTTCAACGATGTCGCCAGACTGGCGCAAGGCCTGCACGCCACGGTAAACCGGGGTGAACCCGGCGCCGGTTGCTGCGCCCGCATCAGACGCGGTGTCGGGCGCCACGCCGGGGGTCGGGCCGGGGGGCGCAC
This sequence comes from Alphaproteobacteria bacterium, assembly GCA_024277955.1. GTDB lineage: Bacteria > Pseudomonadota > Alphaproteobacteria > Rhodobacterales > Rhodobacteraceae > JAJRUE01. Next base: position 12,219 of record JAJRUE010000254.1, read on the forward strand.
CGGCGCAACCGGCCAGCAGGCCGCCGGCCACCGCCATCGCCGCAAGGCCGGGATATGCACCCGCCTGCAGCACTATTCGGCCGCCATGTCCGGCTTGGCGCGCGATTTCGCCAGCGCCGACATTTCCGCCATCAGCTGGCTGGCGCGCGCGATCGGGTTGGTCAGCCAGAAATCGCCCAGCGCGTTGCGGAACGCCGCCTTGCCGGGTTTTTTCGGCTTCAGCGGCTGCCAGTCGTTTTCCGGCACCTGGTCGATGGCGCCCAGATGCGGCACCTCTTCCACCAGCGCGCGGCGAAGCTCGCCCAGGCTGTCCCAGGGCAGTGCGTCGCCCAGCTCGCCCGAGAGCGCCCGCAGGATGGCCCAGTTTTCCTTGGCCTCGCCCGGTGGGAAACAGGCCCGCAGCGCCAGCTGAGGCCGCCCTTCGGTGTTCACGAACAGCCCCTGTTCCTCGGTCCAGGCGGCCGCCGGCAGGATCAGGTCGGCCCGGTGCGCCCCGCGGTCGCCGTGGCTGCCCTGGTAGATGACAAAGGCGGTGTCGTCGATCTCGACCTCGTCGGCGCCCAGGTTGTAGACCACGTCCACGCCCTCGATCGCCGCGGCCAGCCCTCCTTCGGTGGTGCAGCCCGCGTCCATCGCCCCCACCCGCGACGCCGCCGTGTGCAGCACCAGCAGTTTGGAGCCGGTCGCCTCGGCCAGTTGCATCGCGGCGGCCAGCACCGCTTCGCCATCGGCTTCGTTGATCGCGCCCTGGCCGACGATCACCAGCGACGGCACCTCGAGCACCTTGGTGAACTTGTGGTCCAGCAGCCCCATCAGCGCCGCGCGGTCGGTGCCGACATGCGCATATTCATACGTCAGATCAACGGCTTGCCCCACCAGCCCGATATCGGCGCCGTTCAGCCAGGCCTTGCGGATGCGCGCATTCAGCACCGGCGCTTCCACCGCCGGGTTGGTGCCGATCAGCTGGATCATCTGCGCGTTGTCGATATCCTCGATGCGTGCCGTGCCCACATAGGCCGACCGGTTGCCCGCCGGCAGGCGCGCCCCGTCGATCCGGCATTCGGCGTTGCCGCCCAGCCCGTCCAGCAGCTTTTTCAGCGACCAGGCCGCTTCCACCGGCGCCAGGTCGCCGATCAGCCCGGCCACCTTCTTGCCCTTCATCGCGTCGGCGGCGGCGGCGAGCGCCTCATCCCAGCCCACCGGCACCAGACGCGCGCCCTTGCGCAGGTAGGGCCGGTCCAGCCGCTGGCGCTTCAGCCCGTCCCAGACAAAGCGGGTCTTGTCGGAAATCCATTCTTCGTTCACGCCATCGTGGTTGCGCGGCAGAATGCGCATCACCTGCCGGCCCTTGGTATCGACGCGGATGTTGCTGCCCAGCGCGTCCATCACGTCGATGGTCTCGGTCTTGGTCAGCTCCCACGGGCGCGCGGTAAAGGCGTAGGGCTTGTTGGTGAGCGCGCCCACCGGGCACAGGTCGATGATGTTGCCCTGCAGGTTGCTGTCGATCAGCGCGCCCAGATAGGTGGTGATCTCGGCGTCTTCGCCGCGCCCGGTCTGGCCCATCACCGTGACGCCCGCCACTTCCGACGTGAAGCGCACGCAGCGGGTGCAGGAAATGCAGCGCGTCATGGTGGTGGCCACCAGCGGCCCCAGATCCAGGTCTTCGCTGGCGCGCTTGGGTTCGCGGTAGCGCGAGAAATCGACGCCATAGGCCATCGCCTGATCCTGCAGGTCGCATTCGCCGCCCTGGTCGCAGATCGGGCAATCGAGCGGGTGGTTGATCAGCAGGAATTCCATCACCCCTTCGCGGGCCTTCTTGACCATCGGGCTGTTGGTCTTGACCACCGGCGGCTGGCCTTCGGGGCCGGGGCGCAGGTCGCGCACCTGCATCGCGCAAGAGGCGGCGGGTTTCGGCGGGCCGCCGACCACCTCTACCAGGCACATGCGGCAGTTGCCGGCGATCGAGAGCCGTTCATGGTAGCAGAAACGCGGCACCTCGATCCCGGCCTCTTCGCAGGCCTGGATCAGGGTCATGGCGCCGGGCACTTCCAGTTCGATCCCGTCGATCACGATCTTGCGCAAGTCAGACATTCAATTCACCTGCTTTCGTCACGGGGTCCAGCGAGCGGCCCCCTTGGGGTTTCCTTTGCCGCCAGGCAATCACTTCCACGACCAGATCAGTTGGCCGATCAGCGACTTGCTGGCAATTTCGGCGCGCCCAAGCGCGCAATACGTCTCTTTTTCGCCCTCGACAACACCGTTTTTCAGCATGTAGTCGCGGGCTTCGCGTTCCAGGCGGGCGCGGTCCTCGGGCGACCGGATGAAGGCCTGGATCTGTTCGTCCGTGTAGCCCAGCGACCGGGCGTAGCGTTCCAGTTCCCGGACCTTGCGAAGCGCCACGAAAATGCGCGCCGAGATCGACGGGCAGTTGCGCCGGATCGTGTCGCCGATGGCGGCGGCGCGCAGCGTATCGTTGACGAAGCGGTTTTGCGAAAGCGGCGGCAGGGTCTGGGCCATGGCGGGCAGACCGGCCACGCCAAGGGCCAGCCCGGCCAGCGCCGATCTGAAGGCGGCGGCGCGGCGGCTGCCATTTCGGCTGCCATTGCGGGGAAGAAAGCCGGGGGTCATTGAGGGCACTCCTTGCGGGCGGGCCGTGCGGCGGCGCCCGTTTCTGGCAGGGGCCCCTGTCGTCGGCCCGTTCACGCCCAGCTTTCGAGGGGCTGGCGCCCTTTGCGGCGCCGGGCGTCGATGCGCCCATTGCACCAGGGCCCGACGGCCCCGGCAGAGGTATCTTGCGTCGCGCCAGCCCGGCATCGCACCGACCGGCGCGAAGCGCGGCGCGCCAGCGCCCGGCGCGGGATATGGCGCCGTGGCCATCATCACCGCAGGCGCATCATCTTGGCGACGACCTTGTTTTCCCTGGCCTCGGCCCGGATCGCCTGGCAAAGCGCGTCGTCGCCGGTGGCGGCCACCCCGTGACGGGCGCGCAGATCGGCTTCGCGCCGGGCGATCTGGGCAAGCGCCTCGGGCGTCTGGAAATGGGTGGCGGCGGCGGTGGCGTCATAGCCGTCCTTCACCAGCCGCGACAACATTTCCAGCATCCGCGCCTGCACCTTTTTCGGCCGCTGGCTGATGCCGTCGCATTTGCCGTCGGCGGTGGTGGCGATGGAGATTTCCGCCATCATATCATAGGCGTAGTCCGGCAAGCTCACATCCTGGGCCAGCGCCGCGCCCGCCCAAAGGGCCAGCCCGGTCAGTCCGCCGATAAAGCGCATCGCGATCATTTCGCTCGTTCTCCCTGCATGCTGTTCACCGGGCGGCGCTGGCGTTCCTTTTCGATCACCACGATCGAATCGTGGAAATGCAGCGCGCCGACGCTGTCGCGGAAATGGTCCAGTTTCTGCCCCTCGTCATGCCACCAGTGGTGCATGTCGTCGATCAGGGTCTTGAAGTCGTTCATCACGTTCGAGGCCGCGTGGTAGCCGCCGCCGTAATCCGTCCAGTAGGCGGCGTGCAGATCCTCGACCATGTAGACGCCGCCCTCGGACAGGCGCGGATAGAGAACCCGCAGGCTTTCGCGGATGTGGTCCGAACGGTGCGACCCGTCGTCCAGCACGATGTCGATCCCGCCCATTTCATCCACCACCGACGCCAGAAAGTCCGGATCCGCCTGCGAACCGATGCGCACCTGCCCGCTTTGCCCGTCGAAGCGGGCGCAGTCGGGGTTGATGTCGATGCCGAAGATCCGCGCATCCGCACCCAGATAATCGCGCCACAGATCCAGCGATCCGCCTTCGAACACGCCGATTTCCAGCATCCGCACGTCGCTGCCGCGAAAGCGCTCGAAATAGCGTTCGTAGATCGGCAGGTAGTGGTGCCACTTGTGGATGATGGCGCCGGTCTTGGTCCAGAACAGGCGTTCCAGGTCGCTCAGAGCTTCGAGATCGGGCACGCTGCCGTCATGGCCAAAGTCGGAAATGTCGCGCTGGCCGATTTCGTGGGGGGCCTGCGCCGGCGTCGCGGCCGGATCGGCGGGCGCCGGGGGCGCGGGTTTCTTGCGCGGCCACATCCCGCCTACTCCGCCGCTACCGCGCGGCCGGCCTTGCGCGCCTTGATCCGGTCTTCGATTTCATCGCGAAAATGGCGCACGAGCCCCTGGATCGGCCAGGCCGCCGCATCGCCAAGGGCGCAGATCGTATGGCCCTCGACCTGCTTGGTCACGTCGATCAGCATGTCGATTTCCTCGATCTCGGCGTCGCCCGTCACCAGGCGTTCCATCAGCCGCATCATCCAGCCGGTGCCTTCTCGGCACGGGGTGCACTGGCCGCAGCTTTCGTGCTTGTAAAACGCGCTCAGCCGCCAGATCGCCTTGATGATGTCGGTGGACTGGTCCATCACGATCACCGCCGCGGTGCCAAGCCCCGACTGGTGCTCGCGCAGCCAGTCGAAATCCATGATCGCCTCGCGCGCCAGATCGCCCGGCAACAGCGGCACCGACGAGCCACCCGGGATCACCGCCTTGAGGTTGTCCCAGCCGCCGCGGATGCCGCCGCAGTGCTTGTCGATCAGTTCCTCGAAGGAAATCGACATGGCTTCTTCGACCACGCAGGGGTTGTTGACGTGGCCCGAGATCGCAAACAGCTTGGTGCCGGCGTTGTTGGGTCGCCCGAAGGAGGCAAACCAGTCCGCGCCGCGGCGCAGGATCGTGGGCACCACCGCGATGCTTTCGACGTTGTTCACCGTGGTCGGGCAGCCATAGAGCCCGGCGCCCGCCGGAAACGGCGGCTTCATGCGCGGCATGCCCTTCTTGCCCTCGAGGCTTTCCAGAAGCGCGGTTTCCTCGCCGCAGATATAGGCCCCGGCCCCGTGGTGCAGGTAAAGGTCGAAATCCCAGCCCGAACCGGCGGCGTTCCGGCCCAGCAGGCCGGCGTCATAGCATTCGTCGATCGCCGCCTGCAGCGCCTCGCGCTCGCGGATGTATTCGCCGCGCAGGTAGATGTAGCAGGTGTGGGCGTTCATCGCGAAGGACGCGATCAGCGCGCCCTCGATCAGCGTATGCGGGTCGTGGCGCATGATCTCGCGGTCCTTGCAGGTGCCCGGTTCGCTTTCGTCGGCGTTGATCACCAGATAGGCGGGCCGACCGTCGCTTTCCTTGGGCATGAAGGACCACTTGAGCCCGGTGGGAAAGCCCGCGCCGCCGCGCCCGCGCAGCCCCGAGGCCTTCATCTGTTCCACGATCTTGTCGCGGCCCTGCTTGATGATCCCGGCGGTACCGTCCCAATGGCCGCGCGCCCGCGCCCCGGCAAGGGTGCGTTCGTGCATGCCGTAGAGGTTGGTAAAGATCCGGTCCTGATCCTTCAGCATCTGTGTCTTCCTACTCTTCCCGGCGCGCGCGCCAGATTTGATAAATCACCACCAGCGACCAGACGAACCCGGCCAGCGCCAACAGATCGAACAGCACCGCATAGCGGCCCGGCAGGCCGATCCGCCCGCCGATGAAATTGCCGCCCAGCCAAAGGATCATCGTCGCCGCAATGACGATCGACACCATGCGCGTCTTGCGCTCGGTCGCCTTTTGCTGATCGTCCTTGCCGCTGGCCATGGTGCCTGCTCATCCTTCAGTAAACGTCGCCCTTGCGGACGCGTCGCGAAAATTCGGTGCTGCCGCCCTGGGCCAGCACCCGTGCCTGTTCCACCCAGTTGTCGCGGCTGGCGCGCCCCTTGAACCCCTTGAGGTTGGCGTCGAGCCAGGCGATTTCCTCGGCGCTCCAGCCGGCGATCTGGTCAAAGTGGTAGATGCCCAGCGAATTGAGCAGTTGTTCAAGTTTCGGCCCCACGCCCTCGATCTGCTTGAGATCATCGGCCTTGCCGCCGCGCGGCGAAGACAACGGCGCAGGCTTGCCCGCCTCGGGGCTGCTGGCGGATGTCGTCTTGGCGGGGGTTTGGGCCGCGGGCGTGGTTGCTGCCTTGGCGGCGGGTTCGGCGACGGGTTCTGCAGCCGGCGTCCCGGCGGGTTTGTCGGCCTTGGGCGCGGGCGCATCCGCTTCGGCTGGCGTCGCCGCCGCAGCCACCCCGGTCTCGGCATCGCCCGCGTCTTCGTCGTCGCGATAAAACCCGATCCAGATCAGGGTCGCCACCAGAAGCGCAATCAGGATCGCCAGCAACGCCGCCGGACCGGTGTCATAGGACGCGGCGAAAATCAGCACGGCAAAGCTGGCCACGCCGACCGTTATCGCCACCCCCCAGATCTTCCCCACGTTCGTTGTTCCGTCCGACATGATTGCATGCCCCCTGTTTTCAGCTGTTGCGGTGTTATGCGCCCGTCAGTATTTCGCCCTTTTCGAGAATTCCGTCTGCCCGCCTTCGGCCAGCACCCTGGCCTGCGAGACCCAGTCGTCGCGGCTGACCCGGCCCTTGAAGCCCACCAGGTTCTGATCGACCCAGGCGATTTCTTCGTCGGTCCAGTTGGCGATCTGGTCGTAGTGGAAAAACCCCAGCGAATTCAGCAGTTTTTCCAGCTTGGGACCGACGCCCTTGATCATCTTCAGATCGTCCGGGGCGCCTTCGCGCGCCGCTTTCAGCGCTTCGGGGCGCTTGCCCGGCCCGGTGGCCGCCGCCGCAGTTTGCGCAGTGCTGTCCGCCTTGGCGGCGGGTCTGGCGGCGGGTTTCGTGGCCTTTTTCGCAGGCTTTTTCGCAGCTTTCGCCGCCTTGCCGCCCAGCCAGGGCGTGCTCAGCGGCACTTCGGCGCCGTCGATCCGCTTGATCGTGTCGCCGGTGTCTACCGCCAGCTGTACGCTGGCATTATACTGCGTGCGCCCGCCTTCATGTTCGGTGAGGCTGGTCAGGCCGGTCAGCGGTTCGGCCGCGTAGCGCCCGTTCTGAGGCCCCGGCACCGGAACCCGCCCGGCGGCCATCTCGTCGATGATCTCGGCCAGTTTTTCCGCCGTGAGGTCTTCGTAGTAATCCTTGCCGATCTGCGCCATCGGGGCGTTGGAACAGGCGCCCAGGCATTCGACCTCTTCCCAGCTGAACTTGCCGTCGGCGGACAGCTGGTGCGGCGCCGGCGCGATCTTTTCGCGGCAGACGCCGATCAGGTCTTCGGCCCCGCAGATCATGCAGGACGTGGTGCCGCAAACCTGAATATGGGCAACGGATCCAACGGGTTGCAGCTGGAACATGAAGTAGAACGTCGCCACTTCCAGCACCCGGATATAGGCCATGCCAAGCATGTCGGCGATGTGCTCGATGGCGGGGCGCGTCAGCCAGCCTTCCTGTTCCTGGGCGCGCCACAGCAGCGGAATGACGGCGCTGGCCTGGCGGCCTTCGGGGTATTTGGTGATCTGCGCTTCGGCCCAGGCCTGGTTGGCCGGGGTGAAGGCAAAGCTTTCGGGTTGTTCGTGGTGCAGACGACGTAGCATCAGGCAGCTCCGGCATTGAGATGAACGAGCAGCGCCGCCGCGGCAACGATGGCCGAGAACACCGCAGAAAAGACATGTTTGAAGAACGGCTTGCGGTGGCGGGCATAGATCCGGGCGTCATGGGCCGCGCTCAGCCCGGTGGCGGCAAAGACGAATGCGATCAGCGCCGGTTCGCCGTCATAGAGCGCCCCGGCCATGATCAGCGCCATCGCCAGATAGCGGTTGGCCATGACTTCCGGCAGGTAGTCCCGCTCATGGGTGGCGAAGGTCAGACCGCGCTCGGGCTTCCAGAAGAACAGAACCGCCAGCCAGACGACGATACCGGTCAGGAACAGCGCCGGAGCGGACACATACATGGGCAGGCCGCTCATCTGTCGATCTCCCCGAACACCACGTCGAGCGAGCCGATCAGCGCCGAACAGTCGGCCAGCATGTGCCCCTTGGACATGTAGTCCATCGCCTGCAGATGCGCAAACCCCGGCGCGCGGATCTTGGCGCGATACGGCTTGTTGGTGCCGTCCGACACCATGTAGATGCCGAACTCGCCCTTGGGGGCCTCGATCGCGGCGTAGACTTCGCCGGCGGGCACGTGGAAGCCTTCGGTATACAGCTTGAAGTGATGGATCAGCGCCTCCATCGAGGTCTTCATCTCGCGGCGCGGCGGCGGCGTCAGCTTGCCGCGCGCCAGCACGTCGCCCTGCCCGTCCGGGGCGCGCAGCTTTTCGATCGCCTGCAGGATGATGCTGGTGGATTGCAGCATTTCCTCCATCCGCACCAGGTAGCGGTCGTAGCAGTCGCCGTTCTTGCCCACCGGGATCTGGAAGTCGAATTCGTCGTAGCATTCGTAAGGTTGCGCCCGGCGCAGATCCCAGGCCATGCCCGAGCCGCGCACCATCACCCCGGAAAATCCCCAGTCCAGCGCTTCTTTTTCCGAGATGATGCCGATATCGACATTGCGCTGCTTGAAGATGCGGTTTTCGGTCAACAGGCCGGCGATGTCGTCGAGATGGGCGGGAAATTCATGCGCCCACTGTTCGATATCGTCGAGCAAGTCGGGCGTCAGATCCTGGTGCACCCCGCCGGGGCGGAAATAGGCGGCGTGCAGCCGCGCCCCGCAGGCGCGTTCGTAAAACACCATCAGCTTTTCGCGTTCCTCGAACCCCCAGAGCGGCGGCGTCAGCGCGCCCACGTCCATCGCTTGCGTGGTGACGTTCAGCAAATGGTTCAGGATGCGGCCGATTTCGGAAAACAGCACCCGGATCAGCGAGGCCCGGCGCGGGATTTCCACGCCGGTCAGCTTTTCGATCGCCAGGCACCAGGCGTGTTCCTGGTTCATCGGCGCCACATAGTCGAGCCGGTCGAGATAGGGCAGGCTTTGCAGGTAGGTGCGGCTTTCCATCAGCTTTTCGGTGCCGCGGTGCAACAGGCCGATATGCGGATCGCAGCGTTCGATGACTTCGCCGTCAAGTTCCAGAACCATGCGCAAAACGCCATGCGCCGCAGGGTGTTGCGGGCCGAAGTTGATGTTGAAGTTGCGGATTTTCTGTTCGCCGCTCAGCGCGTCGTCAAAGTTTCCGTCCATCATCGAATGACCTCTGCCATGTTGGCGCGCCAGGCCTCGGGGACGCGCCCCAGGCTTTGCTGCACGTAGTGATATTGCGGGGCCAGCCACTGGCGGGCGTGGCGGCGTTGTTCTTCGGTCATCTCGACCGCGGGGCCCACATGGACTGGCACATGCACCGCCGCCGGGCTGGGGCCTATCCCGAGAAAGGCGCACAGGCGGTCGATGGTGTCCTGGCGGAAAAGCTCTTCGTAGAACAGCACCAGCAGCCGGGTCGGGTCGAGCGCCCGATCGAGGCGCTCAAGCGCGCCGCGGTAGTCGCCGCGCAGGTGCATCCCGGGAAACCGGCCGCGCCCGTAGCGCCAGAACATGCGATTGGTGCGCGCCGGAATGTCCTCGGGCGCGCCGGCGCGCCGGGCGGCGTTCATCCGCAGGTGCGACCACAGGCGCGACACCGGATCGCGCAGCACGTAGACAAAGCGCGTGATCGGCGCCAGCGTCGCCATCTGCGCCAGCCGCCCCGCCGACAGCAGCGAATAGGCCGGCGTCACGTCGCCGATCAGCGCCTGCCCCCGGCGGCCGTGGTTGAGGTATTCCAGATAGGCCGGCACGTCTTCGCCGGCGCGCCGGTGCAGGGCGATCAGGTCCTGGTGGTCGGCGATCTTGCGCTGCAGCAGGTCCAGCCGGTCGCGCGGCGCCACCAGCAACTGATCGCGCAGCTCGGACAGACGCTGTTCCATCTCGTGCAGATGGAAGGCGCGTTCGCCGAAGTCCAGCGCGTCGAAATAGTGCAGCTCCTTGACCGAACGCATGTGGCAGTCGGGGTGGCCTTCCAGGTAGCGGAACAGCCAGCTTGTCCCGGCCTTGGTCGCGCCGATGACAAAGGCCAGAACCTGGCCCGGGCTTTGGGGTTTTCGCTCAGCCACCGTTCGATCCGCCTTCGGCGTCACCCGACAGCGTGTCCTTGAACGCAACCACCCACAGCAGGATCAGCGCGCCCAGCGGGATGACGGCGAAAATCGCCACCCACGAAGGAATGCCCGCGCGCGGCAGGATGCGCCAGAACGGCACGATCACCAGGGCCGCCAGGATCAGCATCCAGATCAACCCGCTCGAATAGCCGTAGCCGCCATAGCCCATCATTTCGCAGACTCCTGTTTTTCGTCGCCGGGCAGGATGTATTTCGCACCCTCCCACGGGGACATGAAATCGAACTGCCGGTATTCCTGGGTCAGGTTGACCGGTTCGTAGACGACCCGTTTTTCGGCTTCGTCGTAGCGCACTTCGGTATAGCCGGTGGTCGGGAAGTCCTTGCGCAGCGGGTGGCCGCGGAACCCGTAGTCGGTCAGGATGCGGCGCAGGTCCGGGTGGCCGGAAAACAGGATACCGAACATGTCGAAGACTTCGCGTTCGTACCAGCCCGCCGAGGGGTGCAGATCGGTGATCGAGGGCACCATTTCGTCTTCGCGGACTTCGGTTTTCACCCGGATGCGCTGGTTCTGATACATCGACAGGAAATGGTAGACCAGGTCAAAGCGCGCATCGCGCCCCGGATAGTCCACGGCGGTGATGTCGATCAGCGTCGAAAACCGGCAGTCCCGGTCGGTATCGAGGAATTCCACGAAAGCATGCAGCGACGACAGCGGCACGTTGACCGTCAGTTCGCCGTGGTTCACCTGCCAGCTAAGCACGCAATCGGGGCGCTGGGCCTCGATATGGGCGCCAAGCACGTTCATCGCTTCGCTCAGGGCTTCGGTTCGTGCGTCGCTCATCGGCTTACCTCACGATCGTGCCGGTCCGGCGGATCTTGCGTTGCAAAAGAAGCGTGCCATACAGCAGCGCTTCGGCGGTTGGCGGGCAGCCGGGCACGTAAACGTCCACCGGCACGATGCGGTCGCAGCCGCGCACCACCGAATAGGAATAGTGGTAATAGCCGCCGCCATTGGCGCAGCTGCCCATCGAGATCACATAGCGCGGCTCGGGCATCTGGTCGTAGACCTTGCGCAGCGCCGGCGCCATCTTGTTGGTCAGCGTGCCGGCGACGATCATCAGATCGGACTGGCGCGGAGACGCGCGCGGCGCGGTGCCGAAGCGTTCCAGGTCGTAGCGAGGCATGGCGGCGTGCATCATTTCCACCGCGCAGCAGGCCAGCCCGAAGGTCATCCAGTGCAGGGAACCCGTGCGCGCCCAGTTGACGATATCCTCGGTCGAGGTCAGCAGGAAACCCTTGTCCTGCAGGTCCTTGTTCATCGCCTGGACGGTGACTTCCTTGTCGGCGCCGGCGGTGTTGGCTGCGGTGCTCACTCCCATTCCAGCGCCCCTTTCTTCCATTCATAGGCGAAACCGACGGTCAGCACCCCCAGAAACACCATCATCGACCAGAACCCCACCAGCCCGACATCCTTGAAGGCCACGGCCCAGGGGAACAGAAAGGCGATTTCCAGGTCGAAAATGATGAACAGGATGGCGACCAGGTAGTAGCGCACGTCGAATTTCATCCGCGCATCGTCAAAGGCGTTGAACCCGCATTCGTAGGCGCTGATCTTTTCCGGGTCCGGGTTGCGCACGGCGATCACGACCGCGGCCATGATCAGCACGATCCCGAGCGCCACGGCAACGGCAAAGAATATCACGATAGGGAGGTATTCCCGAAGCAGCTCTTCCACTTGTGGCTCCTTTGATGGGCGGCCAATGATGCTGGCTCGGCTCGGTTTAACGCCGCACCGCGGCAGGGTCAACCGAAGGTCGGGCGCGAAAGGCGCTGATTTGCATGCGATTGTGCACGAAATCACGCCTGGTTCGCGTCCGGCGCGGCTCGGGGCCGTGGGCGACGGGCGACTCAGCTCCGGGTTGCCCAGGGGGGCGGTTCGCGGGCAAAGAAGGCGGCGATTCCGTCGCGCGCCTCGGCGCTTTCCCAGCGCGCCACCAGGGCGGCGATGGTGCGGTCGATCAGCGCCTCGTCGATCACCGGCCCCAGGTCGCGCAGCAGCGCCTTGGCTTCGGCCACCGCGCCGGGGGCGCAGGCCAGGTAGGGCGTCGCCTCGGCCAGCGCCGCTTCGCCAAGCGCCTCTGCCGGCACCGCGCGCGCCACCAGACCCTGCGCCACCGCTTCGGGCGCATCGAACAGGCGCGCCGACATGAACACGCGGCGCGCGCGCGCTTCGCCCATGCGGGCCACCACATAGGGGCCGATGGTGGCCGGGATCAGCCCCAGCCGGGTTTCGGTCAGCCCGAACCGCGCGTGATCGGCCGCCACCACCACGTCGCAGACCGACATCAGCCCGATGCCGCCGCCAAAGGCGTTGCCCTGCACCGCCCCGATCAGCGGCTTGGGCATGGTGTTGAGCGCGTTCAGCATCATCGCCAGCTTGCGCGCTTCGGCGGCGCGCGTGGCGGCGTCGGCGCGCATCTGCTGGCGCATCCAGTCCAGATCGCCGCCGGCGCAAAAGCTCTTGCCCTCGCCGGTCAGGATGACCGCGCGCACCGTGTCGTCGCGGCCCAGCGCGCCCGCCGCTTCGGTCAGCTCGGCGATCATCTGGCCGGACATGGCGTTGTGCTTTTGCGCCCGCGCAAGCGTCAGCGTGGCGATGCCCCGCCCGTCGGTTCCGATCGTGATCGTTTCAGCCATCAGCTTTCCCGCATCTTTCGGGCCATGTCGGCCGCGCGTTGCAAAATGCCGGCGTCCAGGCCGGTGTCAGAGCCCAGGTCGCGCAGCCGGGCGTCCACCGCTTCGGTGGCGACGTTGCCGGCGGCCCCGGGCGCATAGGGGCAGCCGCCCAGCCCGCCCACGGCGGCGTCGAACACCCGCAGACCCATTTGCAGCGACAGTTCGATGTTTTCCAGCGCCCGCCCGGCGGTGTCATGGAAATGCCCGGCCAGGCGCGCCGCCGGCAGGCGCGCCAGCACCGCGTCCAGCATTGCGCCGACGGTGCCGGGCGTCCCCTGCCCGATCGTGTCGCCCAGCGAAACCTCGTAGCAGCCCATTTCGATCAGCGCCTGCGCCACCTCGGCCACCGCGCCCGGCGGCGTCGGGCCATCGTAGGGGCAGTCGGTCACGCAGGACACATAGCCCCGGACCTTCAATTTCTCGGCCAAGGCGGCCTCTACCACCGGCCTGAACCGGTCCAGACTTTCAGAAATCGAACAATTTATGTTTGCCTGGCTGAAGCCTTCGCTGGCCGAGCCGAACACGGCGATTTCATCGACCCCGGCGGCAAGCGCGCGTTCAAGCCCGCGCATGTTCGGCACCAGCGCCGCGTAAGCGACGCCGGGCGCGCGGCGGATGCCCGCCAGCACCTCGCCGCTGTCGGCCATCTGCGGCACCCATTTCGGGCTGACGAAACTGGCCACCTCGATGCGCCGGAAACCCGCCGTCGACAGCAGATCGATCAGCGCGATCTTCTGTGCCGTCGGGATCCTCCGGCTTTCGTTTTGCAGCCCGTCGCGGGGGCCGACCTCGAATATCTCGACGGTTTCAGGCATCGGGCACCGGATAGAACGGTTGCTTGTAGATTTCCGCGGGCCCGTCCTGGGCCAGCGCCGCCTGGAACGCCGGGCGCGCCTCGAGCCGGGCCAGGTAGGCTTCCACCCCCGGCAGCAGGTCCAGCGGCACAAAGCGCTTGGCCACCATCACGCCGTAGCCGACGTTGGTATCCACCACCGAAAACCCGCTTTCCAGCAGCCAGTCGCGGCGCGACACCACCCGGTCCACCACTTCGAGCACCTTTTCCAGCCGCCGGGCTTCGAGCTTCATCAGCACCGGGCTGCGCATTTCGTCCTTGAACAGCACGATATGCTGCTGGGTGAGCGCCGCCAGGTGCTGGCCGATGGTTTCGGCGTAATGCAGCCATTCGAGCCAGTCCACGCGCTCGTCCGCTCCCGGCGCGCGCCACAGCGGGCTGTCGCGGCTTTCGCACAGATATTCGGTGATCGCGCCGCTTTCGAAGATCACCCGGCCGTCGATTTCAAGCGCCGGCACCCGGCCTGCCGGCGATATCGCTAGATACGCGCCGCTGCGCAGCTCGCCGGTGAAAAACGAGTGGTGTTCCACCTCGAAATCCAGCCCCATTTCGTGCAGCAGCCACAGCGTGCGTAACGAGCGCGCCTGGGCGCAGTGGTGCAGCCGGATCATGGCGTTTCCTCCAGCCGGATCAGGGCGGCGCCGGCTTCCACCTGATCGCCGGCGGCGACGAAAACCTCGGCCACCGTGCCGTCGCGCGCCGCGCGCAGGGTATGTTCCATCTTCATCGCCTCCAACAGGGCCAGCCGGTCGCCGGTGCTGACCGCCTGCCCCGGCCCGGCAAAGATCGCCTTGACCAGACCGGGCATGGGCGCTTCGACCAGATCGCCCGACCCGCCTTCGCCGCCCGCAACCGCAAGCGGATCGACCAGCGCAAATTCGCGGGCTTCTCGCGAGAATACCACAACCGCGTCGCCAATGCGCCGGCCCCGCAGCGCCGCCCCGTCGGGGCCGACCCAGCCCGACGCGCGCCAGTGGAAGGCGATGGGGTCTTGCGGGCCCGCTTCGGGCGGCGCGGCTTGCGCGGCCCCGGCTGCGCGCGTCACGGTCACAACGAGGCGTTCGGCCCCCTCATGGCGCAGACGGGCGGTGATCGGGCAGGCGCCATCGCACAGGGTCACGCTTTGCGCCATCGGTTCCCACAGGGCGAACCCGCGCGCGGGCGCAGGCGGCGCATCCAGCCCCGCCGCCAGCACCGCCGCGGCCGCGATATCGACATCCGAGGCGGCATCCTGCGCGCAAAGCGCATCCAGGCGGCGGTCGATCAGCCCGGTATCGACATTCCCGGTGGCGAAATCGTCTTCGCGTACCAGCCGGCCCAGAAAGGCCAGGTTGGTCACGGTGCCGGCCACCTCGGTTCGCGCCAGCGCCGCCGACAGTTTCGCCAGCGCAAGTTCGCGGGTGGCGCCGTGGGTGATGATCTTGGCGATCATCGGGTCGTAGAACGGGGAAATCACATCGCCCTGGCGCACCCCGGTATCGGCGCGCACGCCATCGGGAAAGCGCAGGTGCTTCAGCGTGCCGGTCGCCGGCAGGAACCCCTTGGGCACGTCCTCGGCGTACAGGCGGGCCTCGATGGCGTGGCCGGTGCAACTGATGTCCTGCTGGCGCGCCGGCAGGGGTTCACCGGCGGCGACGCGCAGCTGCCATTCCACCAGATCGATGCCGGTGATCGCCTCGCTCACCGGGTGTTCGACCTGAAGCCGGGTGTTCATTTCCATGAACCAGAACCGGTCCGCCGACAGGCCGCCGGCGGCATCGACGATGAATTCCACCGTGCCCGCGCCGCTGTAGCCGATGGCGCGCGCGGCGCGAACCGCGGCATCGCCCATCGCCGCGCGCATGTCTTCGGTCATGCCCGGCGCGGGGGCTTCCTCGATCACCTTCTGATGGCGGCGCTGCAGGGAACAGTCGCGCTCATACAGATGCACCGCGCGGTCGCCATCGCCGAAAACCTGCACCTCGATATGGCGCGGCTTTTCGATGAACTTTTCCACCAGAACCGCATCGTTGCCAAAGGCCCCCGCCGCTTCCGCCCGGGCCGAGGCCAGCGCTTCGGCGAAATCCGCCGCCCGGTCAACCCGGCGCATGCCCTTGCCGCCGCCGCCCGCCACCGCCTTGATCAGCACCGGAAAGCCGATCTTGCCGGCGCGCTCCAACAGCCGGCCGCCATCCTGATCGTCGCCGTGATAGCCCGGCACCACCGGCACCCCGGCCCGTTCCATCAACCGCTTGGCGGCGTCCTTGAGCCCCATCGCCCGGATCGCCCCGGCCGAGGGCCCGATGAACACCAGCCCCGCCGCCTCGACGGCCTCCACGAAATCCGGGTTTTCGGACAGAAAGCCATAGCCCGGGTGGATCGCCTGGGCACCCGTGTCCAGCGCCGCCCGGATGATCGCGTCGGCCCGCAAATAGCTTTCGCCCGGCGCCGATCCCCCGATATGCACCGCGCGGTCGGCCATCTCGACGTGGCGCGCGGCGCGGTCGGTATCCGAATACACGGCCACCGTCTCGACGCCCAGACGCCGGGCCGTGTCGATGATCCGGCAGGCGATTTCGCCCCGGTTGGCGATCAGGATGCGGCGGAACATCAGCGCCGCCCTCCGGCCACGCGGGGGCTGCCTGCCCCCGCACCCCCGGAAGTATTTTCGCAAAGAAGAAGCTGCAGGTTTCTTCTTTGTCCAAATACTCCCGCCGGAGGCACAAAATCACATGCGGAACAGGCCAAATCTGGTCTCCTCGATGGGAACGTTCAGGGCTGCGCGCAGGGAAAGCGCCAGCACGTCGCGCGACTTGCGCGGGTCGATGATGCCATCGTCCCAGAGGCGGGCCGAGGCGTAGAGCGGGTGGCTCTGGCGTTCGAACATCTCTTCGGTCGGGCGTTTGAAGGCGGCTTCGTCTTCGGCGCTCCATTGGCCGCCAGCGCGTTCGATCGCGTCGCGCTTGACGGTGGCCAGCACGCCCGCCGCCTGTTCGCCGCCCATCACCGAGATGCGCGAGTTGGGCCAGGTCCACAAAAAGCGCGGGCCGTAGGCGCGCCCGGCCATGCCGTAGTTGCCCGCACCATACGAGCCGCCGACGATCATCGTGATCTTGGGCACCGAGGTTGTTGCGACCGCGGTCACCATCTTGGCGCCGTGGCGCGCGATGCCTTCGTTTTCATATTTCCGCCCCACCATGAAGCCGGTGATATTCTGCAGGAAAACCAAGGGGATGGAGCGTTGCGAGCAGAGTTCAATGAAATGCGCGCCCTTTTGTGCGCTTTCGGAAAACAGCACCCCGTTGTTGGCGACGATCCCCACCGGGCAGCCCTCGACATGGGCAAATCCGGTGACCAGGGTCGCGCCGAAACGGGCCTTGAACTCGTCGAACCGAGAACCGTCGACGATGCGCGCGATCACCTCGCGGATGTCATAGGGCGTGCGCAGCCCGGCGGGCACCACGTCCAGCAGTTCTTCGGGGTCGTAGGCCGGCGCTTCGGGGCTTTGCCAGGTCACCGTGTCGGGCATCCGGCGGTTCAGCCCCGCCACCGCCTGACGGGCGAGCGCCAGCGCATGGGCGTCGTCCTCGGCCAGGTAGTCGGCGACCCCGGAGAGCCGCGTGTGCACGTCGCCGCCGCCAAGGTCTTCGGCGCTGACGACTTCGCCGGTGGCGGCCTTGACCAGCGGCGGGCCGGCGAGGAAGATCGTGCCCTGTTCCTTCACGATGATCGACACGTCCGACATCGCCGGCACATAGGCGCCGCCGGCGGTGCACGACCCCATCACCACCGCGATCTGTGCTATGCCGCGCGCGCTCATGTTCGCCTGGTTGTAGAAGATGCGGCCGAAGTGGTCGCGGTCGGGGAAGACTTCGTCCTGGTTGGGCAGGTTGGCGCCGCCGGAATCCACCAGGTAGATGCAGGGCAGCGCGCATTCGGCGGCGATTTCCTGGGCGCGCAGGTGTTTCTTCACGCTCATCGGATAGTAGGTGCCGCCCTTGACCGTCGCATCATTGGCCACCACCATCACGTCCTGGCCGTGGACCTGGCCGATGCCGGCGATCAGCCCGGCGCCGGGGGCGGCGCCGTCATACATCCCGTGCGCCGCCGTCGCGCCGATCTCCAGAAACGCGCTGCCGGGGTCGAGCAGGTTGGCCACCCGGTCGCGCGGCAGCATCTTGCCGCGCGAAAGGTGGCGCGCGCGGGATTTTTCACCACCACCGGCAGCGGCCAGAGCCGCGGCTGCGCGCACCTCTTCCAGCATCCGCAAATGTGCGGCGCGGTTGGCGCGCGCGTCCTGCGATCCGGTGACCAGGGAAGATTTCAGCAGGCTCATTCGAAGGTTTCCCGTTTTGCGCGCAGTTCGATCGTGCGTTCGGCGGTCTGGCGCAGGATGCAGTTGGCTCCGGCGATGTGGCGCATCGAGCCCGATCCCCAGATCGCGAATTCCAGGTCGCATTCGGCGTCGCGGAACGCGATCCAGGCCCGCTGGGCCGCGCGCAGCCGGTCGGCGCGATTGGCGTATTCGGGGAAATACTCGGCCTCGTCGCGGTCCATTTCCCGCGCCCAGGCCATGGTCCGGCGGTATTCGGCGTTCAGCAGCCCGTCCCAGACCCGGCTTTCCGCATAGAGACATTGCGAGGTTCCAAGCGTCGATTCGCCGCCCGGTTCCCGGCTGATGCAGGCATCCGCCATCACCCCGATGCAGGCCTGGCGCGCCGCACCATCACTGGCCTCGCCATAGCATTGTTCAAGCACCGCCCCGTAGCGCTGCACCAGGTCTTCGCTGGCCGACGACACCGCTGGCCAGAAAGCCACGGCAACCGCCGCGGCGACGCTGGCGATGCAACGCGACCGGTCACGTGCCGGTCCGAAATCTGACCCGATGTTGCTCCTGGTCGCGTTGCGCATTGCCACCACCCCCTTCAATTGGCCCCAAGGCGCGCAAGCAGCCGTTGCAGGCCGGCATACCGGTCCGCCGTCAGGTCGCGCAAGCAGCTGTCTTCGATGATCGCGCGCCGTTCAGAGCGCCCGGCGGCGGCGCGTTCCAGCCGGCACTGGCTTTCGGCCCATTGCCGCCAGTCCCGCGAGGCATCGCGCCAGAGCGGCGCCGGATCGCCAAGCAGCACCGGGTGGTCGCTGGCCGGAATGGCGCGCAGCCGCCGGTCCAGCCGGGTCTCGACACGCGCCAGCAGATCGCGCCAGACCACCAGTTCTTCCACCGTGCACAGCCGTTCTTCCAGGTTGTCGTTGCCGATGTCGTTTTCCGCCATGCAGTCCAGCGTCATCGCCCCCAGGCAGGTCTTGGCGGATTTGCCCGAGCCGATGCAGGCCAGCAGCACCGTCGGGTCGGCATCCACGCTGGGGATCGGCAGGGTCTGCGCATGCGCCGGCGCACCCGCCAGCAACGCCAGGCATACCGCCACCGAAGGGCCGGCACGCGTCATCCCATCGCCTTCATCAGCTCGCGCCCGATCAGCATGCGGCGGATTTCCGAGGTGCCCGCGCCGATCTCCATCAGCTTGGCGTCGCGGAAGATGCGGCTGACGGGGCTTTCGTTCATGAAACCCGCGCCGCCCATCGCCTGCACCGCCTGGTGGGCGCATTTCATCCCCTCTTCCGAGGCATAAAGCACGC
>JAJRUE010000029.1 GCA_024277955.1 Alphaproteobacteria bacterium
GGATGGTGCTGAGCTTCGAAACCTGAGATGAGCGCGCTCATCGATGTCATCCTGCCTGTGTTTCTGGTGATCGGGTTCGGCTATGCGGCGGCGCGCAGCGGGGTTTTCAGCGAAATCGCCGTCAACGGGCTGATGAACTTTACCCAGAACTATGCGGTGCCAAGCCTGCTTTTCCTGGCCATCTGGCGCATCGATCTGGGTGCGCAGCTGAACCTGCCGCTGCTGATCAGCTTTTACGCCGGCGCCTTTGCCGGCTTCGCGATGGGGTTCCTGGGGGCGCGCTACCTGTTTCGCCGCCCCCTGCCCGACGCCATCGCCATCGGCTTTTCGGGGCTGTTTTCCAACACCGTGCTGCTGGGCCTGCCGATCACCGAACGCGCCTATGGCAGCGAAGCGCTGGCCGGCAACTACGCCATTCTGTCGATCCACGCGCTGACCATGTATACCTTTGGCGTTACCCTCATGGAGCTGGCGCGCGCCGGCACCGGCGGGCTGCGCGGGATCGGGCGCAAGACCGTCGGCACCATGGCGCGCAACCCTCTGCTGATCGGGATCGTGCTGGGTTTCGTGTTCAACCTGACCGGGGTGCCGGTGCCCGCGGCGGCGGTGTCGGCGCTGGAAATGATGGCGCGCGCCGCCCTGCCGGCGGCGCTGTTCGCGCTGGGAGGCGTGCTGTCGCGCTACCGCCCCGAAGGCGACAAGGCGACCATCGCCTGGGTATCGGCGGCCTCGCTGGTGCTGCACCCGGGCGTGACATGGGTGTTGGGCACCCAGGTCTTTGCGCTGGAAACCGGGCAGCTGCGCTCGGCGGTGCTGACCGCGGCGATGGCGCCGGGGATCAACACCTTCCTTTTCGCCAACATGTACGGGGTCGCCAAGCGGGTCGCGGCCTCGAGCGTGCTGGTGGCCACGGCGGCGTCGATCTTCACGATCTGGGTCTGGCTGGCGATCCTGCCGTGATCGGCCCGGTTCAACCGGGCGACAGGCCGCGCAGTTTTTCCGAGCGCCGGCGCAGGATCTCGATCGTGGCCAGCAGCATCACCGAGATCACCACCAGGATCGTCGCCACCGCCAGGATCGCCGGGCTGATCTGTTCGCGGATGCCGTTCCACATCTGGCGCGGGATGGTCTGCTGGTCGAACCCGGCCACGAACAGCACCACCACCACTTCGTCGAACGAGGTGACAAAGGCGAACAGCGCCCCGGAAATGACCCCCGGCAGGATCAGCGGCATGGTGATCTTGAAAAACGTGGTCTGCGGGGTCGCGCCCAGCGACGCGGCGGCGCGGGTCAGCGAATGGTCGAACCCCACCAGCGTCGCGGTCACGGTGATGATCACAAAGGGGATGCCCAGCGTCGCATGCGCCAGCACGATGCCAAAGTAGGTATGCGCCAGCCCGGTCGAGGAATAGAAAAAGAACAGCCCCGTCGCGGTGATGATGATCGGCACGATCATCGGCGAGATCAGCACCGCCATGATCGCCCGGCGGAACGGCATTTCCGGGCGCGAAAGCCCCAGCGCCGCCAGCGTGCCCAGCGCGGTTGCCAGAAGCGTGGAAAAGAACCCGATGATGACCGAGTTCTTCGCCGCTCGCACCCAGGCGGCGTTTTCCCAGACATCGGCCCACCAGGAACTGTCGCGCGCCGCGTCCGGCGCGATCATGCCGAAGGTCAGCAGCATGTCGTACCAGCGCAGCGAAAACCCGGTCGGATCCAGCCGCAACATCTTTTCGGTAAAGGTGAAATACGGCTCGGCGTTGAACGACAGCGGGATCACGATCAGGATCGGCGCGATCAGGAACAGAAAGATCAGCCCGCAGATCACCAGGTAGGTGTAGTGCCAGATGCGTTCCAGCGTCGATGCATGTCTTGGAAGGGCCATCCGGGTTACCTCGGGCTTTCGGGGGCGGCGGGGGCGCCTGTGGTGGCGGGGGATGCCTCCGGCGGGGATATTTCGGGACAGAAGAAGGGTTGGGCCATGTGCTTTATCCGAGCTTCAGGTTGTCGATGCCCACCAGGCGATCGTAGAGCCAGTAGAGGATCAGCACGCCCCCCAGCAGCAGCGCCGCCAGCGCCGCCGCCAGCGACCAGT
This sequence comes from Alphaproteobacteria bacterium, assembly GCA_024277955.1. Taxonomy (GTDB): domain Bacteria; phylum Pseudomonadota; class Alphaproteobacteria; order Rhodobacterales; family Rhodobacteraceae; genus JAJRUE01. The sequence continues at coordinate 2,093 of JAJRUE010000029.1, forward strand.
TCAGCGACTTCTGCATGTGGAAGGCGATCAGGTTGGAAATCAGCTGGCCGGTCGAGCCGCCCACCAGCGCCGGGGTGATGTAGTAGCCCACCGCCAGGATGAACACCAAGAGCGCGCCGGCGCCGATGCCGGGCACCGTCTGCGGCAGGTAGATGCGCCGGAACGCGGTCCAGCTGCTGGCCCCGAGCGAGCGCGCGGCGCGCACATAGGACGGGTCGATCGGCCGCATCACCGAATAGAGCGGCAGGATCATGAACGGCAGCAGGATATGGGTCATCGCCACGATCGTTCCGGTCTGGTTGTAGATCATCTGTATTCGGTTTTCGTCGTCCAGGATGCCCGAGGCCACCAGCAGGTCATTCACCACGCCCTGACTTTGCAAGAGCACGATCCAGGATGTCGTTCGCACCAGCAGCGATGTCCAGAACGGCAGCAGCACGAAGATCATCAGCAGGTTGGAATAGCGCAGCGGCAGGGTGGCCAGCAGATGCGCCACCGGAAAGCCGAGGATCAGCGAGGTAAAGGTGATCAGCGCCGACAGGAACAGGGTGCGCTTGAACAGCTTTACATAGACCCGGCGTTCTTCCTTGACCAGCACGATGTCGCCGTTTTCGTCGCGGGTGCGATCGAGCGCGGCCAGGTAGAAGCTGGCGGTCACCGGCGACGAGGCTGTGCGCATCACCCGCCACAACAGCGGGTCGGCCCAGTCCTTGTCGATCGCCAGCAGCGCCTCGCGGTAGGGCGGTTCCAGCTTTTTCGACTTGCGCGCCGATTTGGTGAATAGCGACCGGGTGCCGGGCAGGTCATAGTTGACCCGCGTGCCGACGATGCCGGCGGTCTTGTTGGCGCGCAGCAGCTTCAGGTCCGAGGCCAGCGCCGCATAGGCGGTTTCGTCGATCGGCGCATCGTCGGGCGTGTCCTTGAACCACTGCACCAGCGCCGGCATGTTTTCGGAAAAGGCCGGGTTGTAGACCGACCGTTTCAGCAGCTGGCCGATCGGAAAGACAAAGGAAACCAGGATGAAGGCCAGCAGGGGCAGCACCAGCAGAAAGGCGCGCCGCTTGGCCTTGGCCTGGGCCGCCGCCAGCGCCGCCTTGAGCGGCTTGCCGTCCGCCGTGGTCAGCAGCCCGGGTGTTTCGATTTCGCTTGCGGTGCTCATTCGACGCCCTCGACAATCACGATATCGGAAATGGCGTTCGCCTTTCTGATCTCGGCAACCTTTTGATATTCTTCGCTGAAATAGCAGCGGCGGGCGGTTTCGTAATCGGGGAACTCGATCACCACATGGCGATCTTTCACCGGGGTTTCCGGGGCTTCGCTCTGGCCGCCGCGCTCCAGGAAGCGGCCACCGAAACGCGCGAATATCGGCGTGTCGAGGCGCACGTATTCGGCATAGGCGTCAGGGTTTTTCACCGTGACATGCCCGATAAGATAACCTTTGGCCATTCTTTTCCTCCCCGCCGGAATGGGCGGCGCGGGAAATCCCCGCACCGCCCAGGTGTTTCAGTTCGACAGCCAGGCGTTGAACCGTTCGTTCAGATCGGTGTCACGATCGGCCCAGAACTCGAAGTTGTTGGTCAACGCGTTCTTCATGGCCTCGGGCGAGGTCGGCATGTGCGGCGCCATGTCGGTCTTGCCGTCCACATACTTGCCCACCAGCGCGCTGGACGATTTGCGGGCCGGACCGTAGGAAATCCAGCTCGCCTGGTCGGCCAGGCGCTGCGTGTCGGTGGAGAACGCGATGAACTTCATGGCGTTTTCCTTGTTGGGCGCGCCTTTCGGGACCACGAACAGGTCGAAGTCCAGGATCTGACCGTCCCAGACGATCTTGAAGGGCTGACCCTCGGCTACGGCGGCGTTGAAGATCCGGCCGTTGTAGGCGGTGGACATCACCACTTCGCCGTCGGCCAGAAGCTGCGGCGGCTGGGCGCCGGCTTCCCACCAGACGATGTCGTCCTTGATGGTGTCGAGCTTGGCGAAGGCGCGGTCGACCCCTTCCGGGGTTTCGAGCACCGAGTAGACCTCGGACGCCGGCACGCCATCGGCCATCAGCGCCATTTCCAGCGTCGCCTTGGCGGATTTGCGCAGGCCGCGCTTGCCCGGGAACTTCTTGGTGTCAAAGAAGTCGGCGATGGTGGTCGGCGTGCCGTTCACGTTCTCGGTGTTGTAGGCAACCGAAGTGGACCACACGATGTTGGCCACGGCGCAATCGGTCACGGCGCCGGGCAGGAAGTCGTCCAGCGCCGGGGTGCCATCGGGGGCCGGCGGCAGCATCGAGGGGTCGATTTCTTCCAGCAGGCCTTCGTCGCACAGGCGGATCGCGTCGGAATATTCCACGTCGGCCACATCGATGGTGACGTTGCCGGCTTCGACCTGGGCCTTGATCGGGGTGGCCGGGTTGTCGGCGTCGATCCAGTTCACCTTGATGCCGGTCAGGGCGGTGAACGGCTTGCCGTAGGCTTCGACCTGGCTCTTGGTATAGGCCCCGCCCCAGGACATCACGTTGACCTCCTGCGCCGAGGCGGCAAAGGCAAAGCCTGCAAGCGCCGTTGTAAGAATGAGTGTCTTCTTCATTGGTTTCTCCCTTTTCGCAGCGAACTGCATTTTTGCGCCGGGCAGCTCTCCTGACCCGGCATCAAAACCTTCAAAGCGGGTCGAGCGCCCGCGCGTCTTGTGTTTTCCAGCTGATCGTCGTGGTCTGGCCCACCGACAACCCCTGCGAGACGATGCCCGAATTGGGCACCTTCACGACGAATTCGTCATTGCCGTAGACGCTGAGCCGGCAGCGGATGTGATCGCCCAGGTAGATCAGCTCGCGCACGATGGCTTCGGCGCTGTTGGCGTCTTCGGCGGCGCCGATGATCACCCGTTCCGGGCGGATCGAGATCAGGGTTTCGCTGCCCGCATCGCCGACATTCACCGCCAGCGCGCGGCAGGTGGCGCCGCCGGGCAGTTCGACCAGCACATCGTCGCCGTCGCGCGCCTTGACCTTGCCGGCCAGCTTGTTGTTTTCGCCGATGAACTGCGCCACAAAGCTGTTTTCCGGCCGTTCATACAGGTCCGAAGGCGTCGCAAGCTGCTGGATCACCCCGTCGTTGAACACCGCGACCCGGTCGGACATGGTCAGCGCTTCCGACTGGTCGTGGGTCACGTAGACGACCGTGATCCCCAGGCTTTCGTGCAAGTGCTTGATTTCATACTGCATATGTTCGCGCAGCTGCTTGTCGAGCGCGCCCAGAGGTTCGTCCATCAGCACCAGCGACGGGTCGAACACCAGCGCGCGCGCCAGCGCGATGCGCTGTTGCTGCCCGCCCGAAAGCTGCGCCGGGCGGCGGTTGCCGAACTCGCCCATCTGCACCATGTCCAGCGCGCGCTTGACCTTGGCTTCGCGTTCGTCCCTGCCCATGCCGCGCACTTCCAGCGGAAAGGACAGGTTTTCGTTCACCGTCATGTGCGGAAACAGCGCGTAGTTCTGGAACACCATGCCGATGCCGCGCTTGTGCGGCGGGATGTCGTTGATTTCCTCGCCGCCCAGCCGGATTTCCCCGTGGGTCGCGGTCTCGAACCCGGCGAGCATCATCAGGCAGGTGGTCTTGCCCGATCCCGACGGTCCCAGCATGGTCAGGAACTCGCCCTTGGGCAGCGCCAGGTTCAGATCCTTTACGACAAGCGTGACGCCATCATAGCTTTTTTGAACCCGGTCGAATTCGACATAGGCCCCCTCAGTTGAATTCCCAGTCAAACCAGGCTCCCCGCTTTTTTTGTTTTTTTGGGCAGATCAGGCACCCCCCGCGCATGACTGAACCAAATGGCGCGGCAATTTTCAACCGGTGAATCCGGCAAGCGGCGGAAATAAGGGCGAAACTCGCCTGAACACGACCAGACAGGGGGCAAAGGCGGCGCGAAACGCGCAAAAAAGTTGCGCGCGGCGGGGCAAAAGCCGGCGCCGCTCTGGCGATCAGGCGCAGTGGGCGCCAGATTTGGGGGGCGTTTTCACGCCTGCTCGGAGGGAAGCGACGGGAAATACCGCGCCGCGTTGGCGACCACAAAGTCCCAGACCGTCTGCATCGCCGGGGTCAGGTCCATGTCCTGCAGGTGCAGCGCATACCATTGCCGTTCGATCGGCAATTCGGGCGCCGCGATTGCGACCAAACGTCCCGCCTTGAGTTCTTCGGTCACCGTGTGCTGCGAGATCAGCGCGATCCCCAGCCCGGCGATCACCGCCTGCTTGATGGTCTCGTTCGAGCCCATTTCGAGCGCCTCGTAGGGCTGGCCTTCGCCGATCCGGTCAAGGTAGCGGATCATCAGGATCCGGGTGCCCGACCCCTCTTCGCGCGAGATGAAGGTTTCGCGCAGCAAATCCTCGGGAACCACCCGGGCGCGCCGCGCCAGCCGGTGATCGGGGGCGGCGATCATCACCATCGGATGCACGCCGATATTGACCGAACGCACGGTCGGGAACCGCGGCGGGCGGCCCATGATCGCCAGGTCGATGCCGCGTTCGTTCAGCGCCGAAAGGATCTTTCCGCGGTTGCCGATTTCCAGATGCACTTCAATGTCTTGAAAGGATTTCTTGAGCCCCGCGACCAGCGCCGGCGCAAAGTATTTCCCGGTCGAAACCACCCCCAGCACGACCCGGCCGGCCAGGCCCTTTTTCATCGCGTCGATCCGGTTCAGACAGGACCGCAAACTGACATCGATGGCGTGCTGCGCCTGCAGCACGATGCGCCCTTCGGCGGTCAGCTCCATCCCCGACATTTCGGACTTGCGCAGCAGCGCGCAGCCCAGCAGCGCTTCCAGCCCGCGGATCTGCGTGTGCACCGCCGGCGGCGTCAGGCCAAGCGCCGCCGCCGCCCCGGTGATCGACCCGGCTTCGGCAACGGCTTCGACCGCGCGCAACTGCTTGAGCGATATGCCTTGCAGAGCGATCATTAAATTTTATTAAACCTGCATTACCAAATTTTAAATTCTTCTATCGCTGCGAATCTGAAATAGCAAGGTCACGAGTCACACTGGTGTCTGGGAGGAACCATGAATCGCACTCAGCCGATTATCTCGCCAGAGAAAATCCCCGAACGTCTGCGCCCTGCCCTGACGGCACTTTGCGAGGTCGCCGAACAGCTGGCGCTGACCATCGCCCGCGGCCCGCTCGGCGGCGCGCTGGGGGCGGCTGTCGGGGAAAACACCGACGGCGACCAGCAAAAGGCGCTGGACGTGATGGCGGATGACGAATTTGCCGCCGCGCTCAGGGGCACCGGGGTGCGCTGGTATGCCTCCGAAGAGCAGGAAGAGGTGGTCGGGATCGACGAAGGCGGCGATTTCGCGCTGGCGATCGACCCGCTGGACGGGTCGTCCAACATCGATGTGAACGTGTCGATCGGCACGCTGTTTTCGATCTACGAAGCCAAGGATGATCCGCACGAAAGCTTTTTGCGCCCAGCCAACGAACAGATCGCCGCCGGCTATTTCATCTACGGCCCCCAGGGCGGGCTGGTGGTGACCTTCGGCGACGGCACCCAGCATTATGTGCTGGATCCGGAAACCCGCCGCTTCGTGCTGGTAGACGCGCGCGTGCAGATCCCCACCGAAAGCACCGAATACGCGATCAACGCCTCGAACTACCGCCACTGGCAGCCGCCGGTGCGCGCCTTCATCGACGATTGCATCGCCGGCGCCGAGGGGCCGCGCGCCACCAA
>JAJRUE010000255.1 GCA_024277955.1 Alphaproteobacteria bacterium
ACGCCGCCACCGACGACCACGCCTTCCTGCACCGCGGCGCGGGTCGCGTTCAGAGCGTCGTCAACACGGTCCTTGCGCTCTTTCACTTCCACTTCGGTCATGCCGCCGACGCGGATCACGGCAACACCGCCGGCCAGCTTGGCCACGCGTTCCTGCAGCTTCTCGCGGTCGTAGTCGCTGGTGGTGTCCTCGATCTGCTGACGGATCTGGGCGACGCGCGCCTCGATCTCGGCCTTGTCGCCGGCACCGTCGACGATGGTGGTCTCGTCCTTGGTGATGGTCACCTTCTTGGCCGTTCCCAGCATGTCGATGGTCACGTTTTCCAGCTTCATGCCCAGTTCTTCGCTGATCACCTGACCGCCGGTGAGGATGCCGATGTCCTGCAGCATCGCCTTGCGGCGGTCACCAAAGCCCGGCGCCTTGACGGCAGCGATCTTGAGCCCGCCGCGCAGCTTGTGCACCACCAGCGTGGCCAGCGCTTCGCCTTCCACGTCTTCGGCGATGATCAAGAGCGGCTTGCCCGACTGGATCACGGTTTCCAGAAGCGGCACCATCGGCTGCAGCGACGAAAGTTTCTTTTCGTGCAGCAGGATCAGGCAGTCTTCCAGCTCGGCGATCATCTTGTCCGGGTTGGTCACGAAATAGGGCGAGAGATAACCGCGGTCGAACTGCATGCCTTCGACCACTTCGGTTTCGGTCTCCAGCCCCTTGTTTTCCTCGACGGTGATCACGCCCTCGTTGCCGACCTTCTGCATCGCGTCGGCGATCTGGCGGCCGATCTCTTCTTCGCCGTTGGCGGAAATCGTGCCGACCTGGGCGACCTCGTCGCTGTCCTTGACTTCGCGGGCAGCGGCCTTGATCGACTCAACGACCTTGGTGGTGGCCATGTCGATGCCGCGCTTGAGGTCCATCGGGTTCATGCCGGCGGCCACGGCCTTCATGCCTTCGCGCACGATCGCCTGGGCCAGAACGGTGGCGGTGGTGGTGCCGTCGCCGGCTTCGTCATTGGTGCGGCTGGCGACTTCCTTCACCATCTGCGCGCCCATGTTTTCGAACTTGTCTTCCAGTTCGATTTCCTTGGCAACCGTCACCCCGTCCTTGGTGATGCGCGGCGCGCCAAAGGATTTTTCGATCACCACGTTGCGGCCCTTGGGCCCCAGCGTCACCTTCACGGCGTTGGCGAGGATGTTCACACCCGCCAGCATCCGGTTGCGGGCATCGGTATCGAATTTGACGTCCTTAGCAGCCATTGTGCTTGCTCCTTGTCGTCTGAATTGAATTTACGGTGGAAAGTCGGCGGATCAGGACAGAATGCCCATGATGTCGCTTTCCTTCATGATCAGCAGCTCTTCACCGTCCAGGGTGATTTCAGTGCCAGACCACTTGCCAAAGAGGATCTTGTCGCCCACCTTGACATCCATCGCGATGCGCTTGCCGCTTTCGTCGCGGGCGCCGTCGCCGACGGCGATTACTTCGCCTTCAGCCGGCTTTTCCTTTGCACTGTCGGGGATGATCAGCCCGCCAGCAGTTTTCTCGTCGCTTTCCACGCGGCGAACCAACACACGATCATGCAACGGTGTGAATGCCATCTCTGAACGCTCCTTCGTTCGAGGTTTCGGTTATCGTTAGCACTCACCCGTTGCGAGTGCTAACGGACCGGATTTAGGGACAGCGCGCGGCACTGTCAACACGAACACCGGAAGAAACTTGCGAAACAAGGCCCGGACCAACAGGCCCCATCACCGCCATAACCGCGCCACATCCGCAGGTTAGAGGGAAATCCTTGCACGCGGCAGTCAGACCTTGATAGGACCATACCGGATCGGAGACCCGTTGACGTGAAGCCCATGACGACCTTTCAGACATTCTCCGACAGCCGGGACAACAACTTCAACCTGATCAGGATGGTGGCTGCCAGCATGGTTCTGGTGTCGCATGCCTATCCGATCGCGCTTGGCGCCGGCACCATCGAACCGCTGACCACGCTGCTCGGGGTCAAGCTGGGCACCCTTGCGGTCTATGTGTTTTTCGCCATTTCCGGCTTTCTGATCGCACAAAGCCTTGACCGGTCAAGCTCGGTTACGCGCTTTCTGGTTGCCCGCGTCCTGCGGATCTTCCCGGCCCTGTTCGTGATGCTGATGCTGACGGCGCTGGTGCTTGGCCCGATCTTCACCAGCCTGCGCCTGGGAGAATATTTTTCCTCGGGCGACGCGCTCAACTATGTGCTGCACAACCTGTCGCTTGCCTTCCTGATGTATGACCTGCCGGGGGTGTTCAACGCCAACCCCTATGGCCCGGCGATCAACGGATCGCTCTGGACCCTGGTCTACGAGGTGATCTGTTACCTCGGGGTTCTCGTGATCGGGCTGGCCGGCGCGTTTCGAAACCGGACGCTGATGGCGGTGGCGCTGGCGTTTTTTGCGGCCGGATATGCGATCACCGTCACCGGGCCTGGCGGAATTGCCATTCCCGAACGGCTGACGAACCTGGCTGACCTTGGTCTGCCCTTCGCTCTGGGCAGTGCGTTCTACGCCTGGCGCGACAGGCTGCCGCTGAACTGGGGCATCGGCCTGGCCCTGGCCGGCGGCGCGGCGCTGCTGGCCAAAACGGCGGTGTTTCACGAAGCCCTGATCCTGGCGGTTTCCTACTGGGTTTTCCTGCTGGGCTACCTGCCCGGCGGCGCGATCCGGGCCTATAACCGCTTGGGCGACTATTCCTACGGCGTTTATATTTTCGCCTTTCCGATGCAGCAGGTCATGGCGGCCCTGGTTTCGCCGATGACCCCGGCGCTGAACATGGCCCTGGCCGCGCCGGCGACCCTGTTTCTTGCAATCCTGTCCTGGCATCTGGTGGAAAAACCGGCCCTTTCGGCCAAGCAGCATCTTGCCCGGCAGCTGTCGCCCGACTGAACCGCCGCCTGCGATCCCGGCCCGCGCGGCCGGGTCGCGCAACACGCCCTGCCCCCCTTAACATCCCGCGCTGCGCCCCCTATAAGGCCGCGACTGCAACCGACCCATTTCACCGGATGACGAACGCCCCATGACCATCAAGATATTCGGCCACAAGGCCCCCGATACCGACGCCACCTGCTCTGCCCTGATCTGGGAATGGTATCTGCGCGACGTGCAGGGCAAACCCGCGCGCGCCCATGTGCTCGAAACCCCGAATACCGAGGCGCGGTTCGTGCTCGAACGCTGGGGCGTGGACATGCCCGAAACGCTCGGCCCGCTGGCGGAGGGCGACGAGGTGGTGATCGTCGACACCAACAACCCCGCCGAACTGCCCGAGAACGTCAACGACGCCAGTATCGCCGAGGTGATCGACCACCACCTGCTGGCCGGGGGGCTGAAGACCCGCGGGCCGATCAAGATCACCATCCGCCCGGTGGCCGCCACCGCCACGGTGATGCACTGGCTGATCGGGCGCGACATGGACAAGGCGCCCGATGCGATCAAGGGGCTGATGCTGTCGTGCATCCTGTCGGACACGCTCGAATTCCGCTCGCCCACGACGACCCCCACCGACCGGGCGGTGGCGCAAAAGCTGGCAGAGGATCTGGGTGTCGATATCCCGGCCTATGCCGCCGAGATGTTCGCCGCAAAATCCGACGTTTCGGCCTTTTCGGACGCGGAACTGCTGACCATGGACAGCAAGCTGTTCGATGTCGGCGGCCGGAAGCTGCGGGTTTCGGTGCTGGAAACGACGGCCCCCGGGGTCATCCTGGATCGCAAGGCCGGGCTGATGTCGGCAATGGACGACGTGGCCGCCGCCGACGGCATCGACCAGGTGCTGCTGTTCGTGGTCGACATCCTGAACCAGGAAGCGACGCTGCTGGTGCCAAACGATTTCGTCAGGACCCTCGCCGAGAAATCCTTTGGCGCCTCGGTCGACGGCGACAGCGTGGTGCTGCCCGGCGTGATGAGCCGCAAGAAGCAGATCATCCCCAGCCTCAAGACCTGATCGGACCCCGCGATGCCCCGGATGATCAAGACCCTGTCAGAGATATCTTCGCGATACGACGCGCTGCTGGTCGATCTCTGGGGCTGCCTGCACAACGGCTTCGAGCCCTTTGCGGGCGCGGTCGCCGCCTTGCAGGGCTACCGGGCGCAGGGGGGCTTTGTGATGCTGCTGACGAACTCTCCACGCCCGCGCCCGGCGGTCATGGTCCAGCTTGACCAGATCGGCGTGCCGCGGGATTGCTACGACGACATCACCGCATCCGGAGACGCGTCTCGCGCCGCGATGGCGGCGGGGCTGGCGGGCACGAAAATCTACCACCTGGGCCCGAAAAAGGACGAAAGCTTTTTCGACGATCTGGGCGATGGCATCGACGTTTCGCACATCCGGCGGGTGCCGCTGGAACAGGCCGAGGGGATCATCTGCACCGGGCTTTCCGACGACCAGACCGAAACCCCGGACGACTACCGGGCGACGCTGCTTTACGCCAAGACCCGGGGCCTGAAGCTGATCTGCACCAACCCCGATATCCAGGTGGATTACGGCGACAAGCGCATCTATTGCGCCGGCGCCATCGCGGCGCTTTATACGGAAATGGGCGGCGAAAGCCTGTATTTCGGCAAGCCCTGGCCGCCGATCTACGATCTGGCGCGCAACCGGATCGCACAAAGCCGCGCCGTTGCGGACAGCGCCATGCTGGCGATCGGCGACGGGATTCGCACCGACATTCTGGGGGGGCTGAACGAAGGGCTCGATACGCTGTTCGTCACCGGCGGGCTGGCCGCCGACCGCTTTGGCCTCGATCCCGACCGGCCCGACCCACAGGCGCTGGACGATTTCTTTGCCGCCGAGAAGATCACGCCGACCTATGTGACCCCGGCCCTGCGCTAGGGCCAAACCCCGATCAACCTACCGGCAGCCGATTTCCTTCAAGGAAATCGGTCCGAAATCTTTCAAAGATTTCGGCGCCCCGCAAAAAAAGCAGTGGCAACAAAGTTTCAATTCCGTAACGCACCGGGACTTTTTATTGCGCTGCAGCCGCGGGCGCTCTATGCTGCACCGCAACATGACCCAACCGGATTCGCCACCCATGCTCGACAACATGCCCCGCGGAACGATCTGCATCGAAGATCTGGAAATCGGTATGACCCGGCACCTGCGCAAAGAGGTAACCGACCGGGATATAGAACTTTTCGCCGAAGTCTCGACCGACCACAACCCGGTCCACCTGGACGACGACTATGCCCGCGACACGATTTTCCAGGGCCGGATCGCGCATGGGATGCTGACCGCCGGGCTGATCTCGGCGGTGATTGGCGAACAGCTCCCCGGTCACGGCACGGTCTACATGGGGCAAACGCTGAAATTCCTGGCCCCCGTGCGCCCCGGCGACGTGGTTCTGGCCGAGGTCACGGTGCTGGACATCGACCATTCCCGCCGGCGGGTGAGGCTTGATTGTCGCTGCTCGGTGGGGGATACCATCGTCTTGAAGGGTGAAGCGCTGGTTCTGGCGCCAAGCCGCAAGTTCGACTGACCGCGGGCCGCGCCCGCACCGACCACACGCAGGCGCCGATGCAAACGATCAGGTTCTGGACCGGGCTGAAAAGGGACGACCGCGGCGCCAGCGTCGCGATCGGCAATTTCGACGGCGTGCACCTGGGCCACCAGCACGTCATCGACATTGCCCGCAGGAAGGGCGCGGAACTGCCCGCCCCGCTTGGCATCGTCACCTTCGAGCCGCATCCGCGCGAGTTTTTCGCCCCCACCGCCCCGCCCTTCCGGCTGATGAACGCCGAAACCCGCGCCCACAGGTTCGCCAAGCTCGGGGTCAAGCGGCTTTATGGACTGCCCTTCGACGCCATCCTGTCTTCGCTCAGCGCCGAACGCTTTGCACGCGAAGTGCTGGCCGACGGCCTGGGGGTGCGCCACGTGGTCGTGGGGGCCGATTTCCAGTTCGGAAAAGGCCGCGACGGCGATGTGGACAGCCTGAAGGCCTTCGGAGAATCAATGGGCTTTGGCGTGACCGTCGCCGATCTGCTGCATATCGAAGGGCTTGAAATCTCGTCCACCGCCATCCGCAAGGCGCTGGCCGAAGGGCGCCCGCGCGACGCCGCCGCGATGCTTGGCCACTGGCACCGCATCGATGGCGAAGTGTTCGGCGGCGACCAGCGCGGGCGCGAGTTGGGCTACCCCACCACCAACATGTCGGTCAACCGCCTGCACCCGCCGCGCTTTGGCATCTACGCGGTCAAGGTCGAGGTGCTTACCGGCCCCTACAAGGGCCATTACGACGGCGCCGCCTCGGTCGGGGTGCGCCCGACCTTTGGCGACAACCAGCCCAACCTTGAAACCTTCATCTTCGATTTTTCCGGCGACCTTTACGGCGAACACCTGTCGGTGGCCTTCATCGAATACCTGCGCCCGGAGGAAAAATTCGACAGTCTCGACGATCTCGTGGCCCAGATGGACAAGGACTGCGCCCGGGCGCGCGAAATCCTGGCCGGTGTCGAAATCACATGAACGACCCGATCCAGCGCCAGGGTCTGCGCGAACGCTTCTGGGAACGGGTGCCGCTGAAAAACCTCACGCCGCGCGAATGGGAAGCGCTGTGCGACGGCTGCGGGCGCTGCTGCCTGAACAAGCTGGAAGACCCCGACAGCGGCGAAGTGGCGCTGACCCGGGTGGCCTGCCGGCTGCTCGATGACGAAACCTGCCGCTGCGGCCAATACGACATCCGCCACCAGATCGTGCCCGAGTGCATCACCATGACCCCGGCCACGATCGAGGAACACGCCTACTGGCTGCCCGCCACCTGCGCCTACCGGCTGCTGTGGGAAGGCAAGACACTTTACG
>JAJRUE010000256.1 GCA_024277955.1 Alphaproteobacteria bacterium
GACCCGGCGGCCGTTTTCCCAGGTGTCGCCCTTGTGCCAGCCGTAAATGCGCCGGCCACGGCGGTCTTCGAAGATCGCTTCCTTGGCCTGCACCTCGATCAGCTTGCGCTTTTCCTCGACCACCACGATCAGTTCCAGCCCCTCGGCCCATTCGTGGAAGCTTTCCATGTCCAGCGGCCAGGTCTGCCCGACCTTGTAGGTGGTCAGCCCGAGCCGCTCGGCCTCGCCCGCGTCGATGCCCAGAAGGCCCAGCGCGTGTTCCAGATCCAGCCAGTTCTTGCCGGCGGCGACAAAGCCGATCTTGGCGCCCGGCTTGCCCCAGATGCGCCGGTCGATCTTGTTGGCGCGCGCGAAAGCCTCGGCGGCGAAGCGCTTGTAGTCGATCATCCGCGCTTCCTGCGCCACCGGGGTGTCGATCAGCCGGATGTTCAGCCCGCCTTCGGGCATCTCGAATTCCGGCACCACCAGTTGCATGCGGTCCGGGCGGCCATCGACCACGGCGGTGGTTTCGATCGTGTCCTTCATCACCTTGAGCCCGGCCCAGACCCCGGCAAAGCGCGACAGCGCCCAGCCGTAGATGCCGAAATCGAGGATTTCCTGCACGCCTGCGGGCGACAAGACCGGCATGTAGGCATCCACCATCGCCCAGTCGGACTGGTGCAGCGTGGTTGAACTTTCGCCGGTGTGATCGTCGCCCATGGCCATCAGCACGCCGCCGTGGGGCGAGGTGCCGGCCATGTTGGCGTGGCGCATCACGTCGCCGGAACGGTCCACCCCCGGCCCCTTGCCATACCACAGGCCGAAAACCCCGTCGAAGCGCCCTTCGCCGCGCAACTCGGCCTGCTGCGCGCCCCACAACATGGTGGCGGCCAGGTCTTCGTTCAGCCCCTCCATGAAGCGCACGTCCGCCGCCTCGAGGTCCTTTTTGGCCCGCCACATCTGCTGGTCCACCGCGCCGAGCGGCGAGCCGCGATAGCCGGTCACCAGCCCCGCCGTGTTCCGCCCAGCCGCCCGGTCGCGCGCCTTTTGCATCAGCACCAGCCGCACCAGCGCCTGGGTGCCGTTCAGCAGCACCGGCGATTTTTCAAGGTCGAACCGGTCGTGTAGCGAAATGTCCTGACTGCTCATCTGTCGCGCCTCCCCTGGCGAAATCTCACGCTTCATTATAGGTCAAATCTGTTGACCTACAAAATGAATTTCGCATCACTTGTTCGTTTGCCTGCACCGGCCAATGCAGGTAACTGATATTGCGCAGCGCCCCCGCTAACACGAAATGGTATGGCATAAATGGATTGGGACAAGTTACGAATATTTCACGCGGTGGCGGATGCCGGCAGCCTGACCCATGCGGGCGAAGTGCTGCACCTGTCCCAATCGGCGGTGTCGCGCCAGATCCGGGCGCTGGAAGACTCGCTCAACACCACGCTTTTCCACCGCCACGCGCGGGGGCTGATTCTCACCGAACAGGGGGAATTGCTGTTCGACGCCACCAGTTCGATGAAAAAGCGGCTGGACGCGGCGGCGGCGCGCATCCGCGACAGCGAAGAAGAAGTGTTCGGCGATCTGCGCGTCACCACCACCACCGGCTTCGGCAGCCTGTGGCTGGCCCCGCGCCTGCCCAAGCTCTATGAAAAATACCCCGACCTGAAGATCGACCTGATGCTGGAAGAGCGCGTGCTGGACCTGCCCATGCGCGAAGCCGACGTGGCCATCCGCATGAAGGAACCCAGCCAGGCCGACCTGATCCGCCGCCGGCTGATGAGCGTGCGCATGCGCCTGTTCGCCACCCCCGACTACCTGACCAAATCCGGCACGCCGCAAACCGTGCACGACCTGTCGGCCCACCGGCTGATCTGCCAGAACCCGAACGCGGTGCAGGTCGCCGCTGGCGCGCGCCTGGTGCAGGAACTGCTGGCCAGCGAAATCCCGTCGCTCTTGACGGTGAACAACTACTTCGGGGTGCTGCAGGCGGTGCTGAACAACCTGGGCATCGGCGTGCTGCCCGATTACGTCACCGAGATGAGCGACAACCTGGTGCGGGTGCTGCCGGATATCGAATCGAACGATGTCCCGGTTTTCCTCGCCTACCCGGAGGAATTGCGCCAATCCAAGCGTATCGCCGCATTTCGCGATTTCGTGATGGAGCAGATTTCAGAGCACCGAAAGCGCCAAAAGGACCAGGAAACACGGTAAAACCGGCGAGCCATGCGCATGCTGCATAGCGGCATTGCAGCAAAAAATGCCGCCGGCTTCTTGATCCTGCAACGACCGCCCCCTAAATCCATTCCGACGCCGATGATCGAGGCAACTCTCATCGGTATCACCTCCCTGTTGGACTTGGCCGGGCTTTATGCCCGGCCACTTTTTTGCCCTGGTGTCTTTGCCCGGGGGGCTTTTGCCGGGCATCTGTCCAGGAGAATCCCGCGTCTCGCCGGATTCGCCCCTTGCGCGGGCCGAGGCCGGGCGGGCCGAGGGCAGCCGGGCGGGCGGACGATCCATGCCCGCGCCCGGAAAGCGGGCCGGCAATCGGAAAGCGCCGGCAAGGCCCGGCCGGCGCCGCTTCGGGCCGGCGCGACCGCCCGCCGCGGCGGCGCGACGCGGGTTTCCTTGCGTAAATTTCATATTCATGTATCGTTATGCGTGAAGAAAACCGTGAACAGGGGGACGATTCAGATGACCGCCATACGAAACATCCTTGCGCTGCTTGGCGTGATTGCAATCGGCTTGGCGGTCTGGCTGGGCCCGACCGTCTACCGTTACTGGAGCGCCTTCAACGGCTTCGACGACCAGGCCTTTGCGACCTACAAGACGATGATGGATCAGGTCGTGGAAACCGGCAACGCGGCGGCGGCGACGGTGTGGAAGGTCAAGGTTTCCAGCGATCTGAGCTTTGAAGAGGTCGACCAGTCGATCCGCCAGGTCGCCATTGACCGCAACATCAAGGGCGTGGGCGATCTGCCGCTGGGCGATCAGGTGGCGGCGATGACCGGCGAGCCCTGGCGCAAGCTGAACATCTACCTGTATTGCAACCCGCTGACCGCGGCCAAGATGGTGGAATACGACATTTCCTACGCCGCCTACCTGCCCTGCCGGATCTCGCTGGTCGAAGACGACGCCGGCGATCTGTGGATCACCACGCTGAACATGGACCCGATGATCTACGGCGGCAAGACGCTGCCGCCCGAGCTGCGCAAGGCCGCGCTCGAGGTCAAGGACATCATGCAGGACATCATGGCGCGCGCCGCCGAAGGTGATTTCTGATCCGCCGCGCGCCGCCAACCGGCCGCCCCGCAAGGGCGCGCCCGCGACGGCGCCTCTTTCCAGCAAAGGCCCCCGCATGAACGCCGATCCCAAGCTGACCCCCGACCGCGGCCCCAAGCGCGCCCCCAAGCGGACCTGGAAATCCGGGGATCTGTTTCTGGTGCCGCAATCGGACGGCGGCTTTACCCTGGCCCAGGTGATCGCCCATGAACTGATGGCGATGAACAGCGCCGTGTGCGCCTTTACGCTGCGCCGGGTGGCGCGCGGCGACACGCCCCAGCCGATCCGCGACGACGAAATCCTGGCCCTGCAATATGTGACGATCGAGCTGCTCGACAGCGGCGAATGGCCGGTCGCCGGCCACTGCGCCCCGGCGGTGGACCGCGACAGCCTGGACCTGGAAACCAAGCGGGCGCATCATTTCGCCGGCACCAGCATTTGCGGATCCGGCGTGATCACCAGCCTGCTGAACGCCTGTTTCGGCCTTGAGCCCTGGGACGACTGGAACGATCCCGAACAGCTGGACAAGCTGCTGGTGCACCCCAGCCGCAAGCCCGCGCTGGTGGTCTACAAGGACGAAGGCCCGGTGAACTGAGCGCCCGGTCCGGTTCCGGTCCGCGGGCCGGGAATTCTTCTTGCGCCACCGGCCCGGATTTCGTCGCAATCAAGTGTCGAAAACCCATTTTTTCCATTTTTTTCAGGAGTATTTCCATGGTTTCAGCGCATTTCCCCGTCCGTCTTCCCAGGCTCTTTCCTGTCGGCATGATGGGCCTTGTCGCCGCATGCGCCCCGACCAATTCTTCCACGCCAATGCCCGAAACCCCGGCAACCGCCGCCATGCAGGACGCGGCACAGACGCCGGGCGCCAAGTCCGAAAACCCGGCGGCTGTCACCGGCCCGACACAGATCGTGATCTATCGCGGCGCGGGCGCAATCGGACTGCTGGCCACCGCCAAACCCAAGGTGAAAGTTGACGGCACCCCGGTCGGCCAATGCCGCCGCAAGGACAAGCAAGGACAAGATCGTGGTGCCGGTGTCGCCGGGAACCTACCAACTTGCGATGCGGACCGACATTGCCGCCCGCACGACCGTCACCGTGCAGGAAGGCCAGACGATCTATGTTCGGTGCACCCTGCTGCCCATAGGGGTGCTGTTGCCGGCCCCGGCGCTCAAGCAGGTGGATGCGGTCACGGCCCTGAAACGTGTCAGCGCAATTCCGGTGCAGCCTTCTCTTTGACGCCACGCCAGGGGCCGCGCCGCCCGGATCGGCCTTTTGCAATGCGGTCGATCGCGGGCGGTTTCCGGGCCGGGTTTCCCCAATTCGGCGCTGCCCCCTTTTCTGCGGCAGACAAACCCTCTATGGGGTGCGCAACGGAACTACCAGAGGCCTGCCTGCCGCCATGTCTGATCCGAAGATCACCGACGACCTGATCGCCGCCCACGGGCTGAACGAACAGGAATATGCCGAGATCATCCGCCTTCTGAACCGCGAACCCACCTTTACCGAGCTGGGCATCTTTTCGGCCATGTGGAACGAACATTGTTCCTACAAGTCCTCGAAGAAATGGCTGCGCACGCTGCCCACCACCGGCCCGCAGGTGATCTGCGGCCCCGGCGAAAACGCCGGCGTCGTGGATATCGGCGACGGCCAGGCGGTGGTCTTCAAGATGGAAAGCCACAACCACCCCTCTTACATCGAACCCTACCAGGGCGCGGCCACGGGCGTCGGCGGCATCCTGCGCGATGTCTTCACCATGGGCGCGCGGCCGGTAGCGGCGATGAATAGCTTGAGTTTCGGCGAGCCGGACCACCCCAGGACCCGCCGCCTGGTCAATGGCGTGGTCGAGGGCATCGGAGGCTACGGCAACTGTTTCGGCGTGCCCACCGTGGGGGGCGAGGTGCGCTTTCACGCCGCCTACAACGGCAACTGCCTGGTCAATGCCTTTGCCGCCGGGCTGGCGGATGCGGACAAGATATTTTACTCGGCCGCCTCGGGCGTCGGCATGCCGGTGGTTTACCTCGGCGCCAAGACCGGGCGCGATGGCGTCGGCGGCGCGACGATGGCCAGCGCCGAGTTCGACGATACCATCGAGGAAAAGCGCCCCACGGTGCAGGTGGGCGATCCGTTCACCGAAAAGCGGCTGATGGAGGCGACGCTGGAACTGATGGAAACCGGCGCGGTGATTTCCATTCAGGACATGGGCGCGGCGGGGCTGACCTGCAGCGCGGTGGAAATGGGCGACAAGGGCGACCTGGGGGTGCGGCTGAACCTCGACGAGGTGCCGGTGCGCGAAGAAAACATGACCGCCTACGAGATGATGCTGAGCGAAAGCCAGGAGCGCATGCTGATGGTGCTGCGCCCGGAAAAGGAAGCCGAAGCCAAGGCGGTGTTCGAGAAATGGGATCTCGATTTCGCCATCGTCGGCGAAACCATCGCCGAGGACCGCTTCGTGATCATGCACCAGGGCGAATGCAAGGCCGACCTGCCGCTGCGCGCGCTTTCCGGCAGCGCCCCGGAATACGACCGGGCGTGGGTCGAAACCCCGCCCGCCGCCCCGCTGGGCGAGGTGCCGGCGGTGGACCCGATCGAGGGGCTGCGGGCGCTGATTTCCTCGCCCAACTATGCCTCGAAACACTGGGTCTACGAACAATACGACTGCCAGGTGATGGCCGACACGGTGGTGAAACCGGGGCTTGGCGCGGGCGTGATCCGGGTGCATGGCACCGACAAGCTCCTGGCCTTCACCTCGGACGTGACGCCGCGCTACGTCAAGGCCAACCCCCGGACGGGTGGCGCACAGGCGGTGGCGGAGGCCTTCCGCAACCTGTGCGCGGTCGGGGCGAAACCGCTGGCGACCACCGATAACCTGAACTTCGGCAACCCGGAAAAGCCGGAAATCATGGGCCAGTTCGTGGGTGCGATCCAGGGGATCGGCGCGGCCTGTTCCGCGCTGGACATGCCGATCGTTTCGGGCAACGTGTCGCTTTACAACGAAACCGACGGCACCGGCATCCTGCCGACACCGACGATCGGCGCGGTCGGGCTGATCGACCACGCCGATGACCTGATCGCCGGGCTGGCGCGCGACGGCCACGTGGCGCTGCTGCTGGGCGAAACCAGGGGCCACCTGGGCCAATCGGCGCTGCTGGCCGAAATGTGGGACCGCGAAGAGGGCGACGCGCCGCCCGTGGACCTGGCCGCCGAACGGCGCGCCGGAGAGTTCATCCGCGCCAACCGCGCCCTGATCCGCGCCTGCGCCGACCTGTCGGACGGCGGGCTGGCGCTGGCGGCCTTCGAGATGGCCGAAGCCGCGGGCGTGGGCGTGAGCCTGGACAGCGACGACACCGCCACGCTTTTCGGCGAAGACCAGGGCCGCTACCTGATCGCCTGCAATTTTGACGCCGCCGAAGCGCTGATGGTCGAAGCGGGCAAGGCCGGCGTAACGCTGGAAACCGTGGGCCGGTTCGGCGGCGAGGCGGTGAGTTTCGGCAACGCCTCGGCCCCGTTGGCAGCGCTGTCAGCGACCTACCGCAACAGCTTTGCCCAAAAAGTGACCTGAGCGCGCGTGGCGCTTGCCCCGGGGCGCCGATTTCTTTCAAAGAAATCGGACCGAAATCTTTGAAAGATTTCGTTGGCCTGCGGCCGGGCGACGCGACCTGGTATGGGACATCGCGCCGCGCGCCCGCCAACACCCTTGCGCCTGAGCAGGCCGCACACTACATCTTGCCCAGAAATAACGGAGGCGCGTGATGGCCATTGAGACCCAAGAAATCGAGGACCTGATCAGGAAAAGCTTTCCCGACGCCCAGGTGACGGTCGAAAGCGGCGACGGCAGGCATTTCTCGGCCCTGGTGGTCGATGAAAGCTTCCGCGGCATGAACCGGGTCCAGCAGCAGCGCGCGGTCTATGCGGCGCTGCGCGAAAAAATGGATGGTCCCAACGGCGAGCTGCACGCCCTTGCGCTGACCACCCGCGCCCCCGGCTAGACAACCGATGGCGCTCTGGCAATCCATCCTTCTGATCATCGTGGCGCTGGTCGCCATCGCGATCCTGATCGAGATGTTCCTGAAGCGCAACCAGCCGCGCCCGCCCCTGGCCAAGCAGTTTCTCGGAGAGGACTACCACGAAGAAAAGGACGACAAACCGGAACTGGGTATGGAAGCCGTCGATTGGGAGGTGATCCGCGCCTCTGAACGCGGCAACAAGTCCGCCGCCGCCCTTGGCGCGCGCGACATGCAGTTCTGGAGCAGATACACTACCCGGTCCCGCAAAGGCGGGCAAAACCCCAAGGATGACGCGCCAAAGCGGCGCCGCGAGGAGAAAAAGAGATGACCGACGCAAAAGAACAGATCAAGCAAACCGTGACCAGCAACGACGTGGTGCTGTTCATGAAAGGCACCAAGATCATGCCGCAATGCGGGTTCTCGTCCCGCGTGGCCGGGGTTCTGAACTACATGGGCGTCGAGTTCCAGGACGTGAACGTGCTGGCCGATGACGCGAACCGCCAGGGGATCAAGGACTATTCCGACTGGCCGACGATCCCGCAGCTTTACGTCAAGGGCGAATTCGTGGGCGGCTGCGACATCGTCACCGAGATGACGCTTTCGGGCGAGTTGGACACGCTGCTGGAAGAAAAAGGCATCGCCTTTGACAAGGAAGCCGCCGACAAGATCCGCGAAAGCAATTCCTGAGCGCCGGACAACCAGGCAGAAAAGCCCCGCCTGACAGGCGGGGCCGTATGGTGCGATCCGGCCTGCATGACCGGGGCTGCGTGCTGCCTCAGGCGGGCGCGCGGTTGCGCAGCACCGTCAGCAGGAAGATCAGCATCGACGCCAGCGTGATGATCGAGCCGATCGCCGCCAGCGCCTCGCCGCCTTCGCTGAGCGCCACCGCGATACCCGGCACCATCACCGCCACCCCGGCGGTGGCCACCACGAAATGCAGCCGCGCCAGCGCCGCTTCGCCCGCCCGCGGCACCGCGTGATAGTAAAGCCCGAAAAGCGCCGTCGTCACCCAGCCCACCAGGTTCAAATGGCCATGGGCCGGCGACAGATCGTGCTTGCCGGAAATGGCCATCTGGATGCCCCAGACCATGCCGAGCGTCGCGCAAACCACCGCCAGCGCGAAAAATGCGAATGCAATGCCTTTCTTCGTTCTTCTCCTGTCCTTCTCTTGTCGTGATTGCTCATTCAGTGCCCGGCCGCCTGTTCGTGCCCCAGCGGCGGGCCGGTGAATTCAAGGTTGTAGCGCGCGGCGATGCCGGCGATCTGCTCCATGTCGTCGGGGATCACGAAACCGCCCTCGGCCATTTCGCGGAAAAACCCCTCGAAGCCGCCCGGCGTCATCACCGTGAACATCCGCAGCGGCGTCTCGCCCAGCGGGCGGAACGTGTGTTCGCGCCCGCGCGCCACAAAGATCACGTCGCCGGGGCCACGGGTGAACAGCTCGCCATCAAGAAAGAACTCGGCCTCGCCCGACAGGATGTGAAATGTCTCGTCCTCGGCCATGTGCCGGTGGCGCGGCGGCCCGTGGCCGGCCTTTTCCAGGCCCTCGAAGATGCCGATGGCCTTCTGGCCGGTCAGCCGGATGCGGTATTCGTTGCCGTTCCAGTGCAGGGTTTCGCTGTCTTGTGTCATGGCTCACCTCCTGGCCGGCAGGCTGACAGTGGCTAATTCATTTGTGAACCGAATGTTTTGAATGTAATTTATTTACCTGGCGAATTTATCGAGCCTCGATCTGAACCTGCTGCGGGTGCTGGACGCGCTGCTGCAGACCGCCTCGACCACCCGCGCCGGCGAGCGGATCGGGCTGTCGCAATCGGCGGTCTCGGCAGCGCTGGGGCGGCTGCGCCACGCGCTGAACGATCCGCTGTTCGTCCGCCAGGGCCAGCGGCTGGCGCCCACCGATTTCGCCCGCTCGCTGGAGCAGCCGCTGCGCGAGGCGCTGGACGGGCTGGAAAAGCTGCTGTTTCGCCAGGAACAGTTCGACCCGGCCGCCACGCGCGAGCTGTTCTCGATCTCGGGGGCCGATTACTTTTCCGAGGCGCTGATCCCGCAGCTTTCGGCCCGGCTGGCCCGGGAAGCGCCGGAAGCGCGGCTGCGGCTGGTGTCGCTGATCCCGGATCAGAATGTCGGCGCGCTCAGCCGGGCCGATATCGACCTGGCGCTGCTGCCGATCGCCGGTTTTCCGGAATGGATCGACTGCCAGCCGCTGCGCCATACCGGCATGAAGCTGATCGCCCGCCGCGGCCACCGGCGGCTGGCGCGCAACGCCGTCGCGCCGGGCGAAACCGTGCCGCCGGAACTGTTCTGCGACCTGTCCTTCGCGCTCTACTCGTCAGAAGCGCAGATGCAGGCGATCGGCGACCGGGCGCTGGCGGCGCTGGGACGGCGGCGGCGGGTGTGCTGGGGGCGGTCAGCTTTTCCGCCGTCTTCGCGGCCGTGGAACAGACCGAGCTGGTGGCGCTGGTGCCCGATATCGTGATCGCCGCCATGGGCCGGCGCTACCGGGTGGCCAGCTAC
>JAJRUE010000030.1 GCA_024277955.1 Alphaproteobacteria bacterium
GGCGGCAGCGCCGACAATCTGACGGTGCAGATCGTCCGCGTCGACAACCTGCCGGACGGCGAAACCAGCGACGCGATCAGCCACGCCGACGCGCTGCCGGCGCCGCCTCCGCTGGAAGCCGGGCAGGTGTTCGAGGGCTACCGCGTGCTGCGCCCGCTGCACATCAGCCACCGCAGCCATGTCTGGCTGGTCGAGAACACCGACAGCGGCGCCCTGGCGGCGCTCAAGCTGCCATCGGTCGACCTGCGCGCCGACCCCCAATACCTGCGCCGCTTCATGATCGAAGACTGGATCGCGCGCCGGATCACCAGCGCGCATGTGCTCAGGGCGCTGCCGGCGGTGCGCCCCGGTCGCTTCGTCTACACGGTGACCGAATACATCCGGGGACAGACGCTGGCCCAGTGGATGATCGACAACCCGCGGTGCGATCTGGAAACCATGCGCGGCATCGTCGAACAGATCGCCAAGGGCCTGCGCGCCTTTCACCGCAAGGAAATGCTGCACCAGGACCTGCGCCCCGAAAACATCATGATCGACAAGGCCGGCACCGTGAAGATCATCGACTTTGGCGCGGTTCACGTGGCCGGCGTCACCGCCACCCAGGCCGCCCCCGGCCAGGTTCCGGGCGCCATGCAATACGCAGCCCCCGAATATTTCCTGGCCGAGCCCGCCGACCGGCGCGCGGATTACTATTCTCTTGGGGTGATCGCCTATCAGATGCTGACCGGACGGCTGCCCTACGGGGCCGCGCCGACCCGGCTGCGCACCCCGGCCCAGCGGCGCAAGCTGCGCTATCGACCGGCCCGCGAAGAGCGCGACGATATCGCGCCCTGGATCGACGCCGCGCTGGCCAAGGCGGTGCACCCCGACCCGCGCGGCCGCCACGACAGCCTGTCCGAACTTCTCGCCGACCTGCGCCGGCCAAACCCCGGCCTGTTGCCGGCCAGGACGAAACCGCTGCTCGAACGCAGCCCGGCGGCGTTCTGGCGTGGCGTTTCGCTGATCCTTCTTGCGGTGGTGGTGGCCCAGCAGCTGTGGCTGAACGGCCAACCGTGACGCGCGCGCGGCTCAGGGTTCGTCGCCCTGCGCGGACCCGGTCAGCGGTGCAATCAATTCCGGCCCCGACGCCCGGTTCGAATTCACCGCCCGCGACACCCGGTGAAATCGCAGCACCCCTTCGCGCGCCGGGCGCATCAGCCGCGCCGCCCCCTTGCCGGCTTCCCCCAGCCACAGGCCGTGATCGCGGGTCTCGACGATCACCGGCATCCGGTGGTGGATCGGCGCGATATCGGCGTTCGCTTCGGTGGTGACGATGGCGCAGCTTGTCACCGCCTCGTCGCCGCGCCGCCAGTCCTGCCAGACCCCGGCCAGCGCCAGGGGCGCTGCGTCGGCGCGGCTGATGTACCAGGGCAGGCGCGCGCCATCCGCCCCCTTGCTCCATTCGTAAAACCCGCTGGCGGGGATCAGACAGCGCCGCTCGCGGCAGGCGGCGCGAAAGGCCGGCTTTTCGGCAATGGTTTCGGCGCGCGCATTGATCAGCAGCGGCCCGGCGTCAATGTCCTTGTACCAGGCCGGGATGAACCCCCAGCGCATCGCCACAAGCCGCCGCCCGGCCGCACCTTCGCGCACCACGTGAATGCGGTTGGTGGGGCAGACATTGTAGTTGGGCACCGGCGGCAGATCATTGTCGGGCGCCGCGGCGAATAGCTGCGCCATGGCATCGGGGGGCAGAAGCGTTGCAAATCGTCCACACATGGGGCTCCAGACTAACGCCCCGTCACCGGGCGACAACCCGAAAGGCCGCCCCGCAAGGGACGGCCTTGAGATATCTCGTGACGGGCCGCGCCAGCGGCCCGTCTCTACTTGGCAACAGCCGGGTTACTGGCCGACGGTCTTGATCCGGCCTTCGACCTTGGCGGTCACCTTGCCCATGGCTTCGATGTAGTTCATCACATCGTTGGCCAACAGGTTGCCGTTGGCCGCGTCCACCAGCACCTTGCCGCCGCCCAGCGCCGAATAGCCGTCGCCGCCGTTCAGGATGTAGTTGTTCACCGCCACCTTGTAGACCTTATTCAGATCCAGCGGCTCACCGCCCACGGTGATCGACACGACCCGCGATCCGGCAGGCGCGCTGGGGTCATAGACATAGGCCATGCCCGACACCTGCGGGAACCGGCCCGAACCCTTTTCGACCTTGCTCACCCCGTTTTCGATCGCCGCCAGGATCTGGCTGCCGGGCAGTTCGGTCACCACGGTCGAGTTGCCGAACGGCAACTCGGTCAGGATGTCGCGCCGGGTCAGCACCGTGCCGGCGTCGTAGGTCCGGTCGGCCCGGATGCCGCCGCCATTGGCAATGGCGATGTCGGCCCCGGTCGCCCAGCGCATCGCATCGGCAATCAGATCGCCCATCGCGCTTTCCTCGCCCCGCACCACGTTGCGCCGCGAATCCAGCGGCCCTTCGGTCGGACCCAGCGGCACGTTCAGGCTTTCGTCAAGCTGCGCCTGGAACTTGTCCACCATCGCCTGGCTTTCCGGATCCGGGGTCACACTCGCCGTGTCGATAAAGCGGAAATTCGGCACCCACTTGATCTTGCGGCGGCCATCCTTTTCCTTGATCGTCACGGTGATATCCACCGGCGACAGGAAATACCCGTCGATCGAGGTTTCCACGTAGGCCGTGCGCCCGTCGTAATAGGTGCCATAGGCGTGGTCGTCGCCCGACATGATCACGTCGAAGGCGCCGCTTGCGATCATCTCGCGGTCGTTGGAACTGTCGGTCTGGACCACCGCGACGACAAACTCGGCCCCGTCGGCGCGCGCCTGCTTGGCGGCCGCGATGGCGCTGTCAACCGTATCGCCGAACTTGAGATCGCCGGAACTGGTGACCTCGGGCGTGGTGTCCTGTGCCACCGGGATCAGCGCGACCTTCAGCCCGTCGATGTCCTTCATCATCACCCCGCCAAGCCCGGCGACCGGGCTGCCATCGGCATTGGTGATGTTGATCGCCGCCCACGGATACTTGGACGCCGCCATCTTTTCCATGAAGTTCTCGACCCCGAAGTCGAATTCATGGTTGCCCGGCACCGCGATGTCGAACGGCACCATATTGGTCAGGTCAATCGTGTTCTGCCCCTTGTCGAAGCCCGACAGGATCGACGGAGAAAGCATATCCCCGTCAAACACATACAGCACGTTGTCCTCGTTCTCGCGCAGCGACTTGGCGACCGCGTTCAGCCTGGCGAACCCGCCGCGGCCCCGCTTGTCGGCGAAATTGTAGATGTCCCCGACCCCAAGGATGGTGAATTTGACCGTTTCGGCGAAGGCCGGTGCGTTTACCCCTGCTGCAAGGATGCTTGTTCCTAGGAGCAACGCTCCGATGCGACGAGCATTCATTTTCATTTTGTTTCCCTCTCTAGGTGTTGAAGCGGTCATGATTACCCCTTTTGCGAACAGAGTCAAAAGCCCCCGCCGGCCGGATCGCGGGCCGATCAGCGGCACAAATGGCCCATATCCGGGGGCGATGACAGGCAGATGACATCACCCCATTGACCCACCGCCAAACAGCGGGCATCACCTGAAACCATGCTGATCTACAAGATATTCCGCGCCGAAGAATGGGACGCCCTTCTGGAAGCCGGCCAGACCCGGGGCGCGCCGATCGACCTTGCCGACGGATACATCCATTTTTCCACCGGCGAACAGGTGGCCGAAACCTGCGCCAGGTATTTCGCCGGGGTCGAAGGGCTGGTCCTGGCGGTGATCGACAGCGAAGATTTCGGCGACGCGATGAAATGGGAACCCTCGCGCGGGGGGGCGCTGTTTCCGCATCTCTACCGCAAGCTGCGCCTGTGCGACGTGCTCTGGCACAAGGCGTTGCCGCTGGGCCCGGATGGCCGGCACGTGTTCCCCGAAGGCGTGCTGCCATGACGCTTGCCGAAGGCGCCGGCCTGAAACTGATGCGCGCGCTCGATCCTGAAACCGCCCATGGGCTGGCGCTCAGGGCGTTGCGTGCCGGGCTGGCCCCGCTGCCGGGGCCGGTTTCATCGCCGCGCCTTGCCACCCGCCTGGCCGGGCTGGACCTGCCCAACCCGATCGGGCTCGCCGCCGGTTTCGACAAGAACGCGACCGCGGTCGCGCCGCTGATGCACGCGGGCTTCGGGTTTATCGAACTGGGCGCCGTGACCCCGCGCCCGCAGCCGGGAAACCCCCGCCCCCGCCTGTTCCGACTGGCGCGCGACCGGGCGGTGATCAACCGTTTCGGCTTCAACAACGACGGCATGGACGTGGTAGCCGACCGGCTGGCGGCGCGCCCCGACGGCATTCCGGTGGGGCTGAACCTTGGCGCCAACAAGGACAGCGACGACCGTGCCGGCGACTATGCACAAGTGCTCGAAACCTGCGGGCCCTACGTCGATTTCGCGACCGTCAACGTATCTTCGCCCAACACCGCGAAACTGCGCGATCTGCAGGGCCCCCAGGCACTGGCCGCCCTGCTCGAGCGGGTGACCCGCGCGCGCGCCGCCCTGCCCCGCCCGCTGGCGCTGTTTCTGAAAATCGCCCCGGACCTGTCGGACGGCGAAATCGCCGCCATCGCCCGGGTCGCGCTGGACGCGGGCATCGACGCGATCGTCGCCACCAACACCACCACCGAACGCACCGGCCTGCATGGCCCCCACGCGCGCCAGCAGGGCGGCCTGTCCGGCGCTCCTCTGTTCGAAAAATCCACCCGCGTTCTGGCCCGCCTGGCCCGCGAAACCGGCGGCGAACTGCCGCTGATCGGGGTGGGCGGCATAAGCTCGGCCCAGGACGCCTACGCCAAGATCCGGGCCGGTGCCAGCGCGGTTCAGCTTTACACCGCGATGGTCTACGACGGGCTGTCGCTGGCCCCGCGCATCGCCCACGACCTTGACCAACTGCTTGCAAAGGATGGGTTTTCGAACATCTCTCAAGCCATCGGCATCGACAAGGAGACATGGCAATGACCGTCACGATCTGGCACAATCCGCGCTGCTCCAAATCGCGCGCGACCCTCGCGCTGCTGCGCGAACGCGGTCTCGAACCGACCGAGCGCCGCTACCTGGACAACCCGCCCACCGCGGCCGAAATTCGCGAAACCGCCCGCCTGCTGGGCCGCCCGGTGATCGCCTTCACCCGAACCGGCGAAGCGCTGTTCAAGGAACTCGGCCTTTCAAGGGACAGCGACGAAGACACCCTGGTCGAGGCCCTGGCCGCCCACCCGCGCCTGATCGAACGCCCCATCGTGTTCGCCAACGGCAAGGCCGCGCTCGGCCGCCCGCCCGAGGCGGTTCTGGATATCCTCTGACCCCGCAGCCCACGCAGCGAACACACCCTTCCCCTTCTTCTGTCGCAAAATATCCTCGGGGGTGAATGGGCCGGATGGCCCATGAGGGGGCAGACAGCCCCCTTTTTTGTCGCCCCCGCCCCTTTTCGTGCCCCCCACGACGCACGCCAGTCATCAGCCCCCACCAGTGGCCCCGGCTTCAAGCGCCGGGTATCGCCAGCCAAGCGTCACCGCGCGCGCCAGGTTGAAGATCGTCAGCGACAGCCACAGCCCGTGGTTTTCCCAGGCCGGCACCAGCAGCACCAGGGCCGCCAGGTAGATCAGCCCCGACAGCACCATCGCGTTGCGCATGTCGCGGCTGCGGGTGGCGCCGATGAAAATGCCGTCCAGCATCCAGGCCGGAAACCCCAGAAGCGAACCGAACACCGCCCAGGGCAGGAACAGGCGCGCCACCTCGCGCACCTCGGGCGCGGTGGCCATCACGTCGATCAGCCAGGGCCCGGCCAGCCAGAAAAACCCGGTCAGCGGCACCGCGATCGCCATGCCCCACTGGCTGGACAGCAGCGCCGCCCGGCGCAGCCCGGCCCGGTTGCGCGCCCCCAGCGCCGCCCCCACCAGCGCTTCGGCCGCATAGGCGAACCCGTCCAGCGCATAGGCCATGATGTAGAGAAACTGCAAGATCACCTGGTTGGCCGCCAGCGTGACCTCTCCGAACCGGGCGCCCACGAAAAGAAAGCTCAGAAACGCCGCCTGCAGGATCATCGAACGCACCATGATGTCGCCATTCACCGCCATCATCCGGCGAATGCGCGCCCGGTCCAGAATGCGCCGCCAGTCGCGCCACTGCTCGCCGCCAAAGGCCGCACGGCACAGCCACAGCCCGCCGGCCAGGCCGCTCCATTCCGCAAGCAGGGTCGCCGTTGCCACCCCCTGGATGCCCCAGCCAAGCCCCAGCACGAACCACAGGTCCAGCACGATGTTCAAGCCGTTCATCCAGAGCTGCAGCGCAAAAATGCCGCGTGTGCGTTCGGTCGCCACCAGCCAGCCGGTGACCGCGTAGATCGAGATCGCCGCCGGCGCGCCCCAGATCCGCACCACGAGGTAGTCGCGCGCCAGCGCTTCCACCTCGGGGGTCGCCGGGGCGAGCGCGAAGGCCGCCCAGAACACCGCCGCCTGAGCCAGGATGAACACCAGCCCGGCCGAAGCGCCGATCATCAGCGCGCGCATCAGGATGGCGCCGGATTCGGCCACCTCGCCGGCGCCGCGCGCCTGGGCGACCAGCCCCGTCGTGCCCATCCGCAAAAAGCCGAAGATCCAGTAGCTGGCCGACAGGATCACCGCCCCGATCCCCACCGCCCCGATCGGCGCCGCCAGCCCGAGCTGGCCGATCACGCCGGTATCCACCGCCCCGAGAATCGGGATCGTGGCGTTGGACAGAAGGATCGGCGCGGCGATGTTCAGCACCCGCCGGTGGGTGATGCGCGTCGCCTCAGCCATCGCCGCCCGACGGCCTGGGCGGCATCAGGAAATGCGCCGTCGCCTGGGCGAAGGGGCGCATCCGGTTGTCCTGCCAGCCTTCCACATGGACGCTGGCGTAGCGCCGGCCCGACCGGTTCACCCGCGCCCGGGCATAGGCATCGCGCGGCAGGCCGGAACGCAGGTAATCCACCGTGAAATCAATGGTTTTCGGCAGCCGAGGCAGGTGGCTCCGGTTGACCGAGGCCGCATCGATCCGGCCCGCCTCGATATCTTCCCACAGCATCGTCCAGCTCAGCTCGATGATCGCGGTGACCTCGAGAAAGGCCGCGGTTGCGCCGCCATGCAGCGCCGGCAGCATCGGGTTGCCGATCAGCTTTTCGGCAAAGGGCATGGTGGCGGTCAGCTCGTCGCCGCGGCGGGTGAACTCGATCCCCAGGAAACGGATGTAGGGCACGCCTTCGACCAGCGCCTTGAGCGCGCCGTCGCGCCGCTGCTTGATCACCTGAACGGGCTCGGGGCGGGGGCGGGTCATGACTTGCGCTCGACCGTAAAGGCGCCGGTGGCCGCGGCGACCGGGCGGGCGCGGTCGTCGTCCATGGCGCTGGCCCGCACGAAGGCCACCGAACGGGTGACGTGATAGCATTCGGCCCGGGCGTGGATCGCCTGGCCCGGTGTCGCCGGGCGCATGTAGTCGATGCGCAGGTCCAGCGTCGCCGTGCCCAGCGCCCCGGCCGGATACGACATCACCGCCGCCCCGGCGCAGGTATCCATCAGCGCCGAAACCGCGCCGCCGTGGATCACCCCGCTATCCGGATCGCCGATCAGCTTTTCATCGTAGGGCAGCATGATTTCCGCCACCCCGTCGCCGAATTCCACCAGTTTCATGCCCAGCGCACGGGCGTGCGGCAGGGCCTCGATAAAGGCCTGGCCGGCCCTGATGCGTGCGTCGTCCATTGGCGGTCCCTTGCTGGTGCCTGTCTGCCGGCTCCGTTTATTGGCCCGCCCCGCCGGTTTCGCAAGCGCAAACGTCACCCTGCCTTGCCGGCGCGCGCCGGTGCGAACGCTACGATGCGCCGGCTTGGCGATTGAACCCCACCGGCGATCGGGCTACGGTGGCGCCACAGGAGGACCGCGATCAATGGCCGACACGCGCCTGAGTTTCAAGGAAATGTGCGCCAAGTTCGACGTGACCCCGCGCACCCTGCGCTATTACGAATACATCGAATTGCTGAGCCCCGAAAAAGAGGGCCGCAGCCGGTTTTACACCCCGCGCGAAGTGGGGCGGATGAAGCTGATCATGCGCGGGCGGCGGTTCGGATTTTCGCTCGAGGAAATCCGTCAGTGGCTGGAAATGTATGACCAGAAGGGCACGGACGCGCAGATGCAGGTCTGGATCGAGATGGCCGACCGGCAGCTCAAGGCGCTCAAGGCCGAACGCGACCGGCTGGACGAAACCATCGAAGAACTGGCCCGGCTGCGCGCCGAAACCATCGAGATGCGCGGCTGATCCGGGCGGCGGCCGGGACGCATGGAACGGGGCGGGCGGCGCACGAAACGCCGCTGCCCGGCACGAAAAATTGAACACGAATGCCTGCCAAACGAAATGACGTGACGTTATGTTGACGTAAACGTCATGCGCGCTTGCAAGGCGGGCTGTCAGGTCCAATTTATGAGCCAGGGATGATGGTCGCGTTTTCGGGCGGCCGCATCGCGACAGCATGATCCGACCACGCCGGCCGCTACAGGAAATAGGAGGACCAGCCTTGCCAGAGGAACTTCTGACCATCCGCCAGATGTGTGACCGGTTCGGCGTCACGCCCCGCACCCTGCGGTTCTACGAAAGCAAGGAACTGCTGTTCCCGCGCCGCGAAGGCCAGCACCGGCTGTTCACGCGGCGCGACCGCGCCCGGCTGAAACTGATCCTGCGCGGCAAGCGTTTCGGCTTTTCGCTGGAAGACATCCGCCAGCTGCTGGACCTTTATGACATCGGCGACCAGCAGCGCACCCAGATGCAACGCACCTACGAGCTGGCCCAGCAACGGCTGCGCGAAATGGAACGTCAGCGCGACGAACTGAACGAAGCGATCGAGGATCTGCGCGACCAGTTGAAGTGGGGCGAACAGGTGATCGCCTCGCAGGACCAGTCCAAGGCCGCCGAATAACCCGATTTTACCCGACGGAGAATTACGATGCCCAGCTACACCGCCCCCACCAAGGACATGGCTTTCGTGCTGCACGAAATGCTGGACGTGACCGGGGCCGAAATCCCCGGCTATGACGAACTGGAACCCGATTTCACCAGCGCCGTGCTGGAGGAAGCCGGCAAGATCGCATCCGAAGTGCTGGCGCCGCTGAACCAGGTGGGCGACCGCGAAGGCTGCACCCTGGAAAACGGCGTCGTGCGCACCCCCAAGGGTTTCAAGGAGGCCTACGACCAGATCTGCGAAGGCGGCTGGCCGGCGCTGGACCTGGACCCGGACTATGGCGGCCAGGGCATGCCCTATGTGCTGGCCACCGCCGTGGGCGAGATTTTCGTCTCGGCCAACATGTCGTTCAACATGTATACCGGCCTGACGCATGGCGCCTTTTCGGCGATCCACACCCACGGCACCGACGAACAGAAGGCCCGCTGGCTGCCCAACATGGCCACCGGCAAGTGGTCGGGCACCATGAACCTGACCGAGCCGCACTGCGGCACCGATCTGGGCCTGATGCGCACCCGCGCCGAACCCCGGGACGACGGCACATACAGGATCACCGGCACCAAGATCTTCATTTCCGCCGGCGATCAGGATCTGAGCGAAAACGTGATCCACCTGGTGCTGGCCAAGGCCCCGGGCGGCGGGCCGGGCACCAAGGGGATTTCGCTGTTCATCGTGCCCAAGATCCTGGTGAACGAAGACGGCAGCCTGGGCGAACCCAACGCCGTGTCGGTGGGCAACATCGAAGAAAAGATGGGCATCCACGGCAATGCCACCTGCGTGATGAACTATGACGGCGCGACAGGTTACCTGCTGGGCAACCTGCACAAGGGCATGCGCGCCATGTTCACGATGATGAACGAAGCGCGCATCGGCGTCGGTCTGCAGGGCTATGCCCAGGCCGAGGTCGCCTACCAGAACGCGCTTGCCTATGCGCGCGAACGGCTGCAGGGGCGCGATGTCACCGGGGCGAAGAACCCTGACGGGCCGGCGGACCCGCTGATCGTGCACCCGGACATCCGGCGCTCGCTGATGGACCAGAAGAGCTTTGTCGAAGGGGCGCGCGCCTTCACGCTGTGGGGCGCCAAGCTGATCGACCGGGCGCAGCGCGCGGGCGATGCGGATGCGCACGGGCTGATTTCGCTGATGACCCCGGTGATCAAGGGCTTCCAGACCGACAAGGGCTTCGAGATGTGCGTGCAGGCGCAGCAGGTGTTCGGCGGCCACGGCTATATCGAGGAAACCGGCATGAGCCAGTTCGTGCGCGATGCCCGCATCACCCAGATCTACGAAGGTGCCAACGGCATCCAGGCGCTGGATCTGGTGGGGCGCAAGCTGGCGCTCGACGGCGGCAAGCACGTGATGGCGTTCTTCGAGATGGTCAAGGGCTTCATCAAGGAAAACGAAGGCAACGAAGCGCTGAAGGCGGATTTCCTGGACCCGCTCAAGGCGGCGAGCAAGGACCTGCAGGCGGCGGGGATGTATTTCATGCAGAACGGCATGAAGAACCCGAACGCGGCGCTGGCTGGCTCGTATGACTTCATGCACCTCTTTGGCCATGTCTGCCTGGGGCTGATGTGGGGCCGGATGGCGGTGGCGGCGCAAAAGGGCCTGGATGCGGGCACCGGGGATGCGGCGTTTTACAAGGCCAAGCTGGCGACCGGGCGCTATTACATGGCCCGCCAGTTGCCGGCCACGGCGCTGCACCTGAAGCGCATCGAAAGCGGCGCCGACCCGGTGATGGGCTTGGCAGAGGATGCGTTTTAGGAAAGGGTCCAGAGGCGCAAGCAACAGGGAGTGACCAGATGCCGAAACGATTTCGCCTGACCCGCCGCTTTCCGGTCGCGATGACCGAAGACGGCTACCGCAAGCTGCGTTCCTTCGCGCGCGAAGCCGGGTTGGACGAAGGCGAGGCGCTGTCGTTCCTGTTCGAAAACTTTTCCAGCGTCATCGACCACGACAACCTGGCCCACCGGCTGCGGCTGTTCAATTCCGAACTGGAGGCGCGCAAGAAATGACCGATCCCGCCCAGGTTTCACCCGACCAGAGCCAGCCCGGCCAGCCTTCGGGCTGGATGACCGACGAACACCGGATGCTGGCGGAAATGACGGCGCGCTTCATCGAAGAAGAATGGCGCCCGCATTTCGCACGCTGGCGCAAACAGGGCGAAATGGACCGCGACACCTGGCGACAGGCGGGCGAACTGGGGCTGCTCTGCCCTTCGATCCCCACCCGATACGGCGGCGCCGGCGGCGATTTCGGCCACGAAGCGGTGATCATGCTGGAAGCGGCGCGCGCCAACCTCGCCAGTTGGGGCAACGGCATCCATTCGGGCATCGTCGCCCATTACATCCTGGCCTATGGCACCGAGGAACAAAAACAGCGCTGGCTGCCGAAAATGGCCACCGGCGAGATCGTCACCGCGCTGGCGATGACCGAACCCTCGGGCGGCTCGGACGTGCAGGGCATCCGGACCCGCGCGCTGCGCGATGGCAACGCCTACCGGCTCACGGGGCAAAAAACCTTCATCACCAACGGCCAGCACGCCAACCTGATCCTGGTCGCGGCCAAGACCGACCCCAGCGAAGGCGCCAGGGGCATCTCGCTGGTCGCGGTGGAAACCGAGGGTGCCACCGGCTTTACCCGCGGGCGCAACCTGGAAAAGGTCGGCTGCCACGCCGCCGATACCTCGGAACTGTTCTTCGAAGACGTGGAAATCCCGCCGGAAAACATCCTTGGCGGCGAAGAGGGCCAGGGCTTTGCCCAGATGATGCAGCAACTGCCGCAGGAACGGCTGATCATCGGCTGCGGCGCGGTGGGCGCGATGGAAGGGGCGGTGGAACGCACCATCGCCTATTGCAAGGAACGCCAGGCCTTCGGCGGCCCGATCCTGCAATTCCAGAACACCCGCTTCAAGCTGGCCGAATGCCAGACCAAAACCACCGTCGCGCGCGCCTTCCTGGACGCCTGCATCAGCGAACACCTGTCGGGCGGGCTGTCGGTGGAAAAGGCGGCCATGGGGAAATACTGGCTGACCGACACCCAGGGCGAGGTGCTGGACGACTGCGTGCAACTGCATGGCGGCTACGGCTACATGATCGAATACGACATCGCCGAAATGTGGGCCGATGCACGGGTGCAGCGGATCTACGGCGGCACCAACGAAATCATGAAGGAGCTGATCGCAAGATCGCTGTAAGGAGAAAGACTTGACCGCAGCACGCGCCGATAGCCGGGGACGCCTCCGGCGGGAGTATTTTGGCAAAGAAGAAACAGCAGGTGCGCCCCGGACCGCCGGCATGCACCGGCCCGCCCGGGGCGGCTTCTCCTTTGACGGCCATCGGCTCTCCAGCCTGTACCGCGAGACGATGACAGCACGAAACCGGTTAACGGACTCTTATCTGCCGGTTTCTTCTTTGCAAAAATACTCCGCGGGGGTGCGGGGGCGCGAAGCCCCCGCCGCCGCTAACCAGGGAGACACACGATGACGATCAAACTCCACTGCTTCGGCGAAAGCGGCAATTCCTACAAGGCGGCGCTGGCGCTGGAACTTTCCGGCCTCGAGTGGGAGCCGGTCTTTGTCGATTTCTTCAACGGCGCCACCCGCACCGAGGAATTCCGCAAGCTGAACCCGATGGGCGAAGCGCCGGTGATGGAGGACGGCGACATCGTGCTGTCGCAGTCCGGCGTGATCCAGGATTACGTTTCCTCGAAATCCGGCAAGCTCGGCGGCCGGTCGGCCGCCGCCCGGCGCGAGATCCTGCGCTGGCAGTTCTGGGACAATCACAAGCTGTCCTCGCCCGCCGGCATGACCCGTTTCCTGATGAACTTCCTGCCCGAGGAAAAGCGCCCGCAAGAGGTGATCGCCTTTACCCAGGCGCGTCTGAAATCCGCCTACAGGGTGCTGGATGACGCGCTGGCCGGGCGGTCTTTCCTGATCGGCGACGTGCTGACCATCGCCGACCTCAGCTGCTGCGGCTATCTCTATTACCCCGAACCTTTCGGTTTCGACCGCGCCGAGTGGCCCAATATCGACGCCTGGCTGACCCGCATCAGCGAAACGCCCGGCTGGAAACACCCCTATGATCTGATGCCCGGCTCGCCCGCCGACCGGGCCTGAAAGAGGAAATGACCATGACCGAAGCCTATATCTTTGATGCCGTCCGCACCCCGCGCGGCAAGGGCCGCAAGGACGGATCCCTGCACGAAGTCACCTCCTTGCGCCTGTCCGCGCAGGTGCTGAACGCGTTGAAGGAACGCAACAACCTCGACGGCCACGCGGTCGAGGACGTGATCTGGGGCAACGTGACCCAGGTCGGCGAACAGGGCGGCTGCCTCGCGCGTTCCGCGGTGCTGGCCTCGGAGCTTGATGAATCGATCCCCGGCCTCGCGA